>JACRDW010000158.1 GCA_016212785.1 Methanobacteriota archaeon
ATCCCAAATTCTCTGCTTAAAAATCCAATAACCTTCTTCGCTTCCTCGCTTCCGCTTCTCCATTCTATTCCTGCATAGACGTCTTCTGTGTTCTCCCTGAAAATTACGATATCCATGTTCGGATTTTTCATCGGTGAGGGAACGCCTTCGATGTAGTAAACAGGTCTGACGCAGGCATACAGGTCGAGCTCCTGGCGAAGCGTTACGTTCAGGCTCCTGTAGCCCCCGCCTATCGGCGTTGTTAAAGGTCCCTTCAACGCAACGACGAAATTTTCAATCGCTTTGAGGGTATCGCCCGGCAGCAGCTCGCCGTATTTTTTCTGAGCTTTTTCTCCTGCATAAATCTCGAGCCAGGTTATTTTTCTTCTACCACCGTAAGCTTTCTCCACAGCGGCTGAAAGAACTTTCCTCGCAGCAGCTATAACTTCCGGACCAATACCGTCGCCTTCTATAAATGGTATTGTAGGATTTTCAGGCACCGCGAGCTTTCCGTTCACAATTTTTATTTTTTCAGACATACTGCTGGCAGCCTCCGCTTGTGCTCGCTCTTTCTAATAAGCTCTTTTATTCTCCTTTTAATTTTTGTGCTGCCTTTACCGGTGGACAGAAACCCGTCGAGCTGCTCGTACGTAACTCCAAGCTCGCTTTCGTCTGTCTGCCCTCTCCAGAGACCGGCACTCGGAGCTTTTTGAATTATCTCTTCAGGTATTCCCAGGCGCTTTGCAAGCTTCTTGACCTGAGTTTTTAGGAGACCGCCGATTGGCAGAATATCGCAGCCTCCGTCGCCGTACTTTGTGAAGTATCCCACTGAGAGCTCGCTCTTGTTGCCTGTGCCTGCAACCAAGTAGCGGAGCTTGTTTGCAAAGTAGTAGAGCACAGCCATTCTCAGCCTGGCTTTTAAATTCGCAGCCGCAATGCCGTTTCCACCAAGGCTTTCAATCATTTTTTCATACACAGGCGTGAGCTCGATTACTTTCGTTTTGATTTTAAACTTCTTGGCGACTAAGGCAGCGTGCTCGAGGTCTTTTGGGTCGCTCATGTAGGGCATTATAAGTCCAAGTGATTCTTCTGGAAAAGCAAGCTTGCACAGAACCGCGGTAACGCTTGAATCTAAACCTCCGCTCATCCCCACGACTACTCCCTTCGCCCCTGCCTTTTTCACTTCCTTTCTAATCCATTCGACTATCTGCATTTTATGCTCCTGTTATTAGCTTTATGAAGTATTCGTGCACCCTTGCGTCTCTAGTCAGCTCTGGATGAAACGTTGCGACCAGAATTTTGCCCTGCCTTGCCAGTATAATGCTGCCCTCATGCTCTGCGAGCACCTCTACGTCCTTTCCGCATTTTCTTATTACAGGCGCCCTTATAAAAATTCCCCTGAAAGGAGGTTTCCCCAGTGCAGGAATCTCAAGATCAGCCTCAAAGCTTTCCTTCTGCCTGCCGTACGCATTTCTTTCGACTGCTATGTCCATAAGCCTTAGAGAAAACTGCTCTGTTGCGAGGATTTTTTTTGCCAGAAGTATCGCTCCTGCGCAGGTGCCGAACACGGGCAGGCGCTTGGCTTTAATCGCCCTGTCAATTTCGTACTTCTGGATAAGCTTTCCAATCGTCGTGCTCTCTCCGCCCGGCATGATAAGCCCGTCAAGTGTTTCAAGCTCAGATGCCTTCTTCACTATAACAACGTCTGCGAGTCCCCTAAGCATCGCAGCGTGCTCGGCAACATCGCCCTGCAGACCAAGAACCCCGATTCGCATAGCTAGAACCCAGACGTAGGGGTCATTAATGCCAGCGCTTAGACCCCTACGTCAATTTCTCCTCGCTGGTATAATTTCCTATGGTATTGGCTGCTGCTCAACATCTAAAAAAATTTATAAGCCATGAGAGATAGCAACATTCATGGGATTATCGATAACCATCGCATCCGGTAAGGGAGGCGTAGGCAAAACAATTCTCGCAGCTAATTTAGGCGCAGCTATTGCAGGGTTCGGAAAGGACGTTACCGTGCTCGATGCAGACATAGAGATGGCGAATTTGGAGCTCCATTTCGGCCTGGAGGGAATGAAGACGACGCTCTACGACGTTCTGCGCAACAAGGCAGACATAAAGGATGCAATTTATAAAGGTCCGGGCGGGGTTAAGGTCGTACCAAGCGGAATTTCTCTATACAAGCTGAGGAAGGCCGAGCTTGCAAAGCTAAAGGACATTTTAGAAGAGTTGCTAAAGGGCACTGAGGTTCTGCTGATAGATGCGCCTCCTGGAATTGGAGGAGATGTGGTCGCTGTTCTAGCCGCAGGGCAGGAGCTGCTGCTTGTTGTTACTCCGGAATTTGCCTCAATTCCGGGCGCATTAAAAACAAAAGAAGTCGCAAAGAAGCTCGGAACCCATGTGCTGGGAGTCGTGGTGAACAGAGCAGGGCACGATGAGAGCGACTTAAAAGTGGAAGAAATCGAAACCATTCTCGGTCTAAAAGTTCTGGGAGCAGTGCCCGAAGACCCTGAAGTCAGGCGGAGCGTGGGAGCAGGGCAGCCGATAGTGTTAAGGAGCCCGGATTCTCCTGCAGCGCTGGCGATAAAGAAACTTGCAGCCGAGCTGATAGGCGTGAAGTATACTCCTCCAGCTCCAAAAAGTCTGCTGAGATTTTTCAAGCGCTGAATACCTCTCTCCTGAGCTCCTTCAGCGACGATATCCGCTCTGCAATTGCGTTGTGCTGGTGTATGCTTTCGAAGCTCTCGCTTTTGACGAATACCACGCTGCTGTCTGGCAGATTTTTGTATTTATGCGCGACATTTACAAGAATCTTTCTTACGACGTCTTCAACGAAGTTAGGATTCGCATGGCTTTCGAGCACCACGCTTACTTCATCTTCTCTCTTCAGCACCTCGTAAATTTTTGAGCTCATGGAGTTCTCCAGTATCTGAATCAGCTCGTCCGCATTCACGCTGTAATTTTCAGGCACTTCTATCAGCAGCCGGGAGACGTTTCTCTGGTTGTGGCTTGCGAGCGGCACTGTTTTGAGTATAGCTGCTACTTCCTTTTTAGAAAATTTTTTTTCAAGCATTTTTTTTGAGCGCTCCAGAAGGCCTTCCTGAGCGCAGGGGCAGGAGGTCATTCCGGTAACCTCTGCGCCGACCATCTTCCTTACATTACCGTTCTCGCTTATCGCCCGCGCAAGAATCTTGTACATCTCCTGCGTTTTCTGACCGCTTGCGGGAGTTCTTCTGAGCACCACGTACTCGGCCTCCATGTCTATCTCAGCCCTTGTAGCGTGCGCATATTTCTCAAGCAGTTTTTTAATTATTTCAGCGCACAATTCTTCGAGAGCAGTTATTTTTTCGCTTAGGAGTTCGCTTATCATTTTATCAGTAGCCTCGTGAAAGGCATGATGCTCAGCGCTCTTCCCGGCAGGAAAATCCATGAATACATTTATCCTCGGAATGAGGATTGCCGTGCCAGTGCTTCGCTGAACTTCAATCAGCTTTTCCAGGCCGAGTATTCCAATTTTCATTTAGCTCCCCTGCCGATTGAGACAAACTGCGCCAGAAGCGCTTCAAGCTGTATGAGTTCATTGCTGCCTTCAACCAGTCTGAAGTCGTACTCTCCGATTATATCTGCAAGCTTTACTTTAGCGTCTTCAGGAATTTTTAACTTGAATACTTCTTTATGGAACTGCTCGACGACATCTTCCCCGCTCATTCCGTAAGTTATTATCAGCTCCCGGAGCCTTTCCCTCGCCTTCATGAAATCTCCGCCGAGCGCGGTCTCGAGTATTTCCCTTATATCCTCCGGCCCGGCCTTCGCAACCACCTTGTAAATCAGTTTTTCATCAATTTTTTCTCCAAACGCACTTGCAGACTGGAGAAGGTTTATTGCCTTTCTCAAGTCTCCCTCGCAAACGTATAGTACAGCCTCCATGCCGTCGCTGGTAATATCGAGCTTTTCTCCCTTCGCTATCTGCCTTATCTTTGATTCTATTTCCTCCTTTTCCAGAGGTCTGAATCTGAAAAGTGCGCATCTTGACTGTATGGGCTCGATTATCTTGCCGGAGTAGTTGCAGGAGAGTATGAACCTGCACGTGTTCGTGAACATCTCCATAGTTCTCCTCATCGCATGCTGGGCGTCTTTTGTCAGCGCATCCGCCTCGTCCAGAAAAATTATCTTAAAATCGCCGCCTATTGCCTGCGTTCTCGCAAAGCTCTTTATCTTTCCCCTCACAACGTCTATGCCTCTCTCGTCGCTTGCATTCAATTCCAGGAAATTAGCCTTCCAGTTTTTGCCGAACAATTCCTTCGCCAGGGCGATAGCTGCGGTTGTTTTTCCAGTTCCAGGAGGACCTGCAAAGAGCATGTTTGGCAGGTTGCGGGACTTCAGATAGCCGGCAAGCCTTTCCACAACTTCTTTCTGCCCGGAGATTTCATTTATTTTGTCCGGGCGATATTTTTCCACCCACATTGCTTCGATCATGCCAATTCCAATCTAATAAATGTTATTTTTATTACATATATTTATGCTAAATAAAGCTGTTATACTTTTTCTCCTTTCTTTCAGCTGCGTTTATGCAGCAGAAGAGCAGGTTTACGTTCTCAAAGTAGAGGGCGTCATAGACCCGATAGTGAGCGACTACATACGCAGGGGGATAAGCACCGCTGAAAAGGAAAACGCAGCGCTGATAATCCAGCTCGATACCCCCGGCGGTTTAGATACTTCAATGCGCAGCATAATACAGGATATATTAAATTCTGAAATTCCGGTCGTTGTTTATGTTCATCCCCAGGGCGCAAGGGCAGCCTCTGCTGGAAGCTTTATTCTCGTTGCGAGCCACGTGGCGGCGATGACTCCGGGCACCAACATCGGAGCTGCGCATCCCGTTGCCATGATGGGCAATGCCAGCGTGTCAGAAAAAATCGTGAACGACGCCGCTGCTTACATGAAGTCTTTGGCAGAGCTCAAGAAGCGAAATGTTTCGCTGGCAGCGAGCTTCGTTTACAACAGCACTTCAATAACGGCCGCAGAAGCTTTGAATTCCGGCACTGCAGACTTAATTGCCGATGATTACGATTCTCTGCTGAGCCAGCTGGACGGACGCAGGGTTGAGGTTAAATCAGGGGAAAAAATCCTGCACACAAAAAATGCCAGGCGCATTGAGCTGCCGATGAGCGCAAGGGAAGAATTCCTGCACATAATTTCTAACCCGAATATTACCTACCTTTTATTTCTTGCTGGAATTTACGGAATAATCTTTGAGCTCTCAAATCCCGGAGCAATACTGCCCGGGGTAGTAGGCGGAATATGCATACTTTTAGCGCTGTGGTCGTTTCAGGCGCTGAGCGTCAGCGCAGCCGGAGCAGCGCTCATAATTTTCGCGATAGTTCTTTTCACAGCAGAGGTTATGGCGCCGACTCACGGCATTTTGGCAGCCGGAGGAATAATTGCGCTTTTCCTCGGCTCTCTCATGCTCATTGAGGAGCCTTTCATAAAAATTTCTTTGGGCGTCGTTGCACCCGCAACCGTATTTACAGCTCTCTTCTTTGCCTTTGCGCTCGGCTTGGCAATAAAAGCGCAAAGAAGAAGACCCACTACTGGAATAGAGGGGATGGTGGGTCTGGTAGGAGTTGCGAGGGAAGAATTGAATCCGGAGGGGAGCATCTTCATAAGGGGTGAGCTGTGGAGGGCAAGAGCAAAAAGCGGAGCAATTCAGAAAGACAAAAAGATTAAAGTAGTAGGAGCAGATAATTTAGTATTAATAGTCGAGGAGGTGAAGTGATGGCATTCTTTGAATTTGCACTTCTGGCTTTTGTTATTGTTGCGCTTCTCAGCTCAGCAATAAGGATTGTTAGGGAATACGAGAGGGGCGTCGTGTTCAGATTGGGAAGGCTCATAGGCGCAAAGGGACCTGGCTTATTTTTCCTGATACCCGTCGTCGATAGGATGGTGAAGGTAGACCTGCGTACGGTTACTCTGGACGTTCCGTCGCAAGAAATTATAACTAAAGACAACGTTCCATCGAGAGTTAATGCAGTCGTCTACTTCAGGATAGTAAATCCAGAAAACGCAATAGTCCAGGTTGAAAACTACTTCAATGCAACTTCGCTTATCGCACAGACGACGCTGAGAAGCATTCTCGGCATGTCCGAGCTGGACGAGCTTCTCGCAGAAAGAGAGAAGATAAACACGAAACTCCAGAAGGTCATAGACGAGCAGACAGACCCATGGGGAATTAAAGTTACAACAGTTGAAGTTAAGGACGTCGAACTGCCAGAGAACATGAAGCGGGCAATGGCGAGGCAGGCAGAGGCGGAGCGGGAGAGAAGGGCAAAGGTCATCGCAGCATTGGGAGAGTCCCAGGCAGCAGAAAAGCTTGCGGAAGCAGCAGAAATAATAGGAAAGCATCCAGCCGCAATTCAGCTGCGCTTCCTGCAAACCGTGACAGAGGCGGCGTCCGAGAAAGCATCCACGTTCGTCATACCTATACCCATCGATATTCTGCAGGCGCTGATGAAGAAGAAGGATTAAAGAAATTTACCTCACGCCCAGCACTTTCATGAAGTTGGCGTAAAACTTCTCCGCAAGAGCGTTCAGCTCGGCAACGTGCTTCTTCGTGTCCTCCCTTATTTTGCCTGCATCTATGTACTCAAGCGAGGCAAGCTCGTCTTTGTACTCTTCCATCCAGTCGTAAATCATTGCCTCGCTCACTTCGAGGTGGAATTGGAAAGCATAAGCATTCGCAATGCGGTAAGCCTGATTCGGGAACAAATCAGAGGTCGCAAGCCTCACCGCACTGCGGGGAATCTCAAAGGCGTCGCCGTGCCACTGAAAGACTTTGAACTTCTGCTTGAAACCCCTGAAAATTCTGTCCCTTTCGCCTTCTCTCGTGAGCTTCAAGTCGTACCATCCTATTTCCTTCCTCTCACCCTTCGTAACCCTTGCGCCGCATGCTTTTGCGATTAACTGCGCACCGAGGCAAATTCCGAGCGTGGGAATTTTATCGCTCAGCGCCTTTTTAATCAGCACATTTTCATCTCTGAGAAAAGGATACTTGTCCTCCTCGTAAACGTTCATCGGCCCGCCGAGAATTACGAGCCCGTTGTAGCCGCGAAAGTTTCGAGGCACCTTTACACCCTCGTAGAGCGGCAGGTATTCGTATTCTATACTTTTCTCGTTCAGTGCCTTCTCAAGCCCGCCCATATTCTCGCAGGCAACGTGCTGCAGCGCAAGGATTTTCATAGCTCCTTATATTTGTTAAAAAAGTATTTAAAATTATTTGAGCCTAGTGAAGGCGATAGCCGAACTAAACTACATAGCAAAGCTTACGCAAAAACTTAATGCTATGTAGTGTACCGAAATAATCAAATCAACTTCTTTATGCACTCGCTGCCGAATGTCTCTAACCCCACACCGATTCAATTCCTCTGCGTTTGAGTATGCTCTCGTCGCTTGTAATTACAGTCGCTTTCTTTGCCCTTGCTATGGAGCATATCATCCTGTCGTGCAGCTCTGGAATATCCAGCTTCAAAAATTCTTCCCAGCACTCCAAATCCATATCCACGCACCTGAAATAGCTGGACGAATAAACCAAATGCAGGACTTCTCTAATCGATGCTGCAGGGTCTTCTGTTTTTATTTTATTTTTTAGAGATATATATGCAAACTCCCCGATTACTATGTGCGGCAGGAGAAGCACCGAAAAACCTTTCTCAGCGTCTCTGAATATTTTATCCACTTTTTCTGGAAGCTCGTCTGCAAGGTATTTTATGAAAGCAACGGTATCCACAACATAGGTGCTCATATGGTCCATTCCTTTCTAAGTTTCTCAAGCTCTTTCTCAAACCCTTTTATGTCTATTTTTTCTGATAACATGCCCCTGAGCGCTACTCTCTTGTGCTTAATCAAGATCCCTTCGTCTGTCTGGAGTATCATTGCCTCTTCACCCTCTTTCAAATGATACTTTTCTCTGATTTCTCTTGGAAGAGTAACCTGCCCCTTGGAGCTAATCTTGGCTGACTTGCTTATCATTTTTTTTCACCCTACTTTAAGTAAGTAAACTTTACTATCAGTAAAGAAATTTGAAATTAAATCAACTTCAGCTTCCTCACGCACTCGCTGCCGAAAGGTCCGAGCTCAGAATCTAGCACTATAAAATAGCAGTTGGTAATCTTTCTCCCGCAGCGCCTGCAATTGCTTTCGCATTTTACTTTTTTAATTTTTGCATTAAATTCAACAGCATCCGAGACAATTAGCTTGCGTTTCTCCTTTTTTATCAGGCCTCTTTCTTCTGCCCTTCGCAGGGTTTCTTTTACAAGCTCCGGCACGTTCGTTGCCAGCTCGATAACGGCAACAGCTTCTTTTATGGTAATTTCTTTGCCTTTGAGCATGCCGAGGAGCTGCAAAGCCTGCTCTACTTTATCCATATGCAAACCTTTAAAAGTGAGGCAATATATTTTTTCCTGATATGTTGATAAAGCAGGCCGAGAAGGAGCTGGATTTAAAATCTCTCGAGGAGCGAGTCCAGCGGAGCTGGAAGAAGAATAAAATTTACGAGAAATCAAAGGCCGCGCTGCGCGGTAAGCCGAAGTACTACTTTTTGGACGGTCCTCCATACGCCAGCGGAGCGATACACCTCGGCACCGCATGGAACAAGATTCTCAAAGACGCGGTTGTTCGCTACCTCGTTATGAAAGGCTGCAATGTTCGCAGGCAGGCAGGCTGGGACTGCCACGGCTTGCCGATCGAAGTCAAAGTCGAGGAAAAGCTCGGAATAAAGAATAAAAAAGAAATCGAAGAGTTAGGCGTCGAAAGGTTCGTCAGCGAATGCAAGAAGTGGGCTAACCAGCACATAAAAATAATGAGCTCGCAGTTCCAGCGCCTTGGAGTTTGGATGGACTGGTCGCAGCCTTACACGACCATGAAGGACGAGTACATCGAGGCTGCGTGGTGGACTATAAAGAAAGCCTACGAGAAGAATTTGCTGGCAAAATATCTGCGGGTCGTAACCTGGTGCCCCCGCTGCGAGACCGCACTTGCGGAAGCAGAAATAGAGTACGAAGACAGAAGCGACCCTTCGATATATGTAAAATTTCCACTGCTGGGGCAAGGCGGAAGTAGAAGAAGTGAATACCTCTTAATATGGACAACAACACCCTGGACGCTCATCGGCAACCTTGCAGTAATGGTGCATCCTGATTTTGAGTATGTAAGGGCGAAGACCGCTGAGGGAATTCTCATCCTCGCAAAAGAATTAGCGCACATACTCAAGGATAAGCTCAGCTTGGAATACGAAGTTATCGAGACAGTAAAAGGCTCACAGTTAGAAGGCTTGCGGTACAAAAATCCCCTAGGCGACGTTATAAATGTGAAGCCGAGGAGCAAGAATGCTTATACCGTAATTCTTTCTTCAGAATTCGTAACTCTGGGCGAGGGCACCGGCTGCGTGCACTGCGCTCCAGGGCACGGACCGGAGGATTTTGAAGTCGGTACAAGCTACGGAATCGAGCCTCTCTGTCCTGTAGATGAGCGAGGCGCCTTTACGAAGGAGGCAGGAAAGTATCAGGGCTTGACCGTAAAGAAGGACGACGAAGTAGTTATAAACGACCTGAAAGAAAAAAAAGTTCTCCCGCTCTCAGAAACCATAACCCATCGCTACGGGCACTGCTGGCGGTGCAAAACGCCGATAATCTATCGAGCTACGGAGCAGTGGTTTATTAAGATTTCTGAAATCAAGGACGAGATGCTGAGACAAATCGAGAGGGTAGAGTGGGTACCTGAGTGGGCCGGTTCTGCAAGATTTAGAGGCTGGGTGGAAAATGCGAGGGACTGGACGATTTCGAGGCAGCGCTACTGGGGCATACCCCTTCCGATATGGGTGTGCGAAAACTGCAGCAGTAATGAGGTTATTGGCTCAAAGAAAGAATTAGAAAAGAAGGCAAAATTAAAGGTCAAAGAGCTTCATAAACCTTATGCTGATAAAATCAGGCTGCCCTGCAAGTGCGGAGGAAAGAAAGCGAGAGTGCCGGACGTTATCGACGTCTGGTTTGACAGCGGCGTTGCAGCTTGGGCATCGCTCGGCTATCCTTCTGAAACTAGAGAATTTGAGACCTGGTATCCTGCTGATTTCATTACCGAAGGTCATGACCAGACGAGAGGGTGGTTTTACTCCCAGCTCGGCTGCGGAATTCTCGCCTTCGGAGAAGTACCCTACAGGCGAGTTTTAATGCACGGCTTTACTCTGGACGAGAAGGGCGAGAAAATGAGCAAGTCTCTCGGCAATGTCGTCCAGCCTGAGGAAGTAATTGACAAGTACGGAGCAGAGGTTCTGCGCTTCTACGTTCTCTGGTCGAACAAGCCCTGGGACGACCTTCGCTTCAGCTGGGAAGAGGTAAAAGTCATAGCGAGAATGTTCAATGTATTCTGGAATGCTTATGTTTTTGCAACGACGTACATGGGCATTGATAAATTTGACCCCGGCAAAGTTAAAAAAATAAGCTATAAGCTCGAAGATGGGTGGATTCTTTCAAGGCTCAATTCCCTGCTGAAGGAAGTAACAGAATCCTTTGATAAACTGCACATAAACAGCACCGCAAGGGTGCTGCAGGAGTTCATTCTCGAAGATTTAAGCAGGTGGTACATCGCTCTTATAAGACCCCGCACATGGATTGAAAAAGAAGCCCCGGAAAAGCTTTCGGCGTACGCGGCGCTTCACGAAGTTCTGATGAAGCTTGCTATCGCACTTGCTCCGATTGCTCCACACGTAACCGAAGAAATCTACAGAAATCTTGGCGGAAAGAAAGCAAGCATACATCTTGAAAGATGGGTAAACGTTAATGAAAAAGCAATAGATACTCAGCTCGAAGAAGACATGAAGGTGGCGAGAAAGCTCATAGAGGCTGTCGCTTGTGCGAGAGAAAAGCGCAGCATAAAGCGGCGCTGGCCGGTTTTAAAGCTCATTTATCAGCCCAATAGCAAGGAAGCAAAGAGCTCTGCAGAACGCCTTATCGAGCTTGTTAAATTTCAGGCGAATGCGCTTGAGGTAGAGGTCTTAAGTCCGGGCGAAGAGTTCAAATACCTCAAAATAAAAGCCGAGCCTAACTTGAGCACTTTAGGACCGGAGTTCAAAGAAAAGGCGAAGAAAATAATTGAAAAGCTTAAAACTCTGGACGGAAGAGCGGTTAGGGAAAAAATAAAGGAAGGCTATGTCGTTGACATCGACAGAGAGAAAATTACCATAAGCGAGAGGCACGTGAATTTCAGAGAAGCAGTGCCGGAGAGATATTCCGAAGCAACCTTTGAATTTGGGAAAGTTTATATCGACACTGAAAAAACTGAGGAAATCCTTGCCCGGGGATATGCAAGGGAAGTCGTTCGAAGAATACAGGAGATGCGCAAGCAGCAGAACCTTAACGTAGAGGCATTTATCGAGGCGAATGTCGAAGTTAAAGACGAAGAAATTGTTGAGCTTCTTAAGGGGCAGAAGTCTTACATTTCAACCGAGACCAGAGCAGAAAAGCTCAATATCTCGACCAAGCTGAAGCATGCTGCTAATACAAGGGAGTGGAGCATAGGAGAGAATAAATTCTTAATCTCGATAATACCGTTATCACGCAATACCGTTAGGTAGTGCGTTAGACTCACGGTCTTGCTAACGCAAGTGAAATCAGATGAACTTCAAATGGAAAAAGTTTTACTACGAAATCCTGGAAGATTTTAGTTTTTCAGAAAAAAGCGATGCAAAAGCTGCTGAGATTTTGAATGGACTTTTAAAACCAGTCGATATCAGCATTTTGAGAAAGAAAATCAGGGGCAGAAGAGCAAACGTCTACGGGGCAGGACCTTCGCTGGAGAAAATCAAAAAATTTCCGAGAGGCATTAATATTGCGGCAGATGGTGCAACTTCCTTTTTGCTCGAGAGAGGAGTAGTCCCGGATATCATTGTTACCGACCTCGACGGAAAAATCAAAGACCTGCTTCGAGCCAATAGAAAGGGCAGCCTCGTCGTCGTCCATGCCCACGGCGACAACATCGATGCAATAAAAAAATACGCTGCGAAGTTCAAAAATGCAATCGGAACAACGCAGTCAAAACCATTCGGCAGCCTGCACAACTTCGGCGGCTTCACAGACGGCGACAGGGCAGTTTTTCTTGCAGAGCATTTCGAAGCAAAAAAGATAGCGCTTTACGGAATGGATTTTCGTAGCAAGATTGGAAGATACTCCTTTTCAAGGGACAGCAAGACCAAAAGGAAAAAGCTGAGATGGGCTGAGAAATTGATTAATTATTTAAGGCGAAAGAGCGAGATAGAAATAACATGGTCGAAATCTTCGTAATTGCAAACCGCGGTCAGTACAATCACCGCATTTACCGCACTTTAAAGTACCTCGACATTGATGCGAAGCTGGTTCAGAATACGATAACGGTCGAAGAAGTAAAGGCGGAGAATCCGAAAGGAATCGTTATTGGCGGTGGGCAGTATCTCGAAGCCAGCGGAAATTCCGGGGCTGTTGTTCAGGAATTTAAAGGAGAAATTCCAATTCTGGGAATTTGCTTGGGGCACCAGCTGCTGGCAAAGCTCTACGGCGGGGAGGTAAGAACCGCTGAAATCGGAGAGTACGCAGAGTCAGAGATTATCGTAGATGAAGAGGACGAACTCCTGAAAGGATTGAGCCCGAGCTTCAAAGCATGGGTCTCGCACAGAGATGAAGTTTCCAAGCTTCCGAAAGATTTTATAAAACTTGCGCACTCAGCAACCTGCGAAATAGAAGCAATGGCTCACAAGTCGCTTCCTCTCTACGGCGTTCAGTTCCATCCCGAAGTTGAGCACACGCCTAAAGGGCCCGAGATTTTCAAAAATTTTCTGAGGATATGCTGGCTTTGAAATAGCAATGAAACGTAGCCATCGCAACTACGCTCGCACATCAAGTCTGCTTTTCCCAGACTGCAC
>JACRDW010000160.1 GCA_016212785.1 Methanobacteriota archaeon
AGAGATATTCTGTGTAGAAGCCTGCGAGTGCGGGAGCGAATAAAGAAAGCGCAATGACAATTCCGAGAAGGTAGCTCAATAATTTCATGGAATTAATTTCACTATAAAGATATTTAATAGTTTTGGAAGAAAAGGTTATTTTGCAGTCCTGTCTCGCAACTTACTTGGGCCTCAGATACCCCCACTGAGCCAGTGCAGCCCTGAGCTCTTTATGAGCTTTTGCGTATTCTGCGAGCGGGATTCCCTTGAGCGCAGCATCTATGGCCTGCATGACTGCTGTAGCTCCTGCCCTGCTTCCGTCTGGATGACCGTGGACTCCTCCTCCAACCTGTATTGCTATGTCTCTGCCGAGCATTTTAATTATTTGCGGTATCAAGCCCGGATGCAGTCCGCCAGAAGAGGTTGATATAACTTTTTTCATATTGCCCCAGTCTTCGCCCAGCAGATGCAGCCTAGTGTCGGGTTTAATCTTCTGCTTCTGCATGCGCTCGTGTATTGCTAATACCTCTTCTCTCGGGCTCTCTAGCTTTCCAACCACCGTACCTACGTGCACATTATCAACGCCAGCAAGACGCGCCACCTCTGCGATGACGAGCATGGACATGCCGTGCCTGCGGTTTCGGGTAAATGCTGCATGAAACGCTCTGTGTGCATAAAGCGCAAGCTTCAGCTCTTCACATACTTTTCTAATCCCCTGAAGCGCAGACCAGCCTGTGGTGAGCATGTCAACCATGACGTATTCATTACCATAATCTGAGACAAGCTTTGCCCTCCTGACCATTTCCTGGAAAGGAGCAGTTATATTCAGCAGGCAGGCTTTTCTCTCCCCCGTTTCCTTTTCAGCTTTATGTCTCATGCGCATGGAGTGCTTCACTCTTTCTTCAAACCTGTCAAACTTCTGCGAGGCAAGATTTTCGTCATCTTTCAGCAGGTCAAAGCCGCCCGTCCAGATTTCGTATCCTATTCGCGCATGCTCCTCAGCCGTCATTCCTATCTTTGGCTTCGGGACGCATGCGGTTATCGGCCGCCCTTTCACCTTGAGGATTTTCCTGATTCCGTCGATGCCAAACTGCGGACCCGGAAAACTTCTCTTGAGGGAAAGCGGCCATTCAACGTCCTGCAAGCGCAGGTTGCGGACAGCCTTCATTCCAAACACATTGCCAGCAATAGAACTAAATATCTGGGGCAAGCTTCCGGGCTCAAAATTTTCCAAAGGATAAGCAATCTTAATCCAGTTTCCATTTATCTCATAGCAAGTCGCCGCGATTTTCATGACATGCTTCAAACGAAGCCCCGGAACCGAGGTCCATGTTCCTACCGAGCTTTCGGACGCAACGGCACCCGCAGCTCTTTTAACGCTTTCTCCAACAGCGGGCTCGATATAGAAGGAGCAAAGCAATTCTCTTTTGCTCGGTCTATGTCCAAGCTCAACAAATTCTTCGTATTTTTCGCGCGCCATTTAAATCACATCTTCATCGCTGGCTACTTTTATACCTATCTTTGAGAAAGTTTATATGATATAGGAGCGAAATGAAATGAGCGACTGAGGGAGTGTTCGAAATGATTCTGCAGGAAGAAATTTTGGAGGTGCTTGAGGATTACGACAGAAAAAAAATTACAGTAGCAACCGTGGGCAGCCACTCTGCGCTGCAAATTTTAAAGGGTGCGCGTGAGGAAGGCTTCGGAACGCTTGCGATATGCAAACTGGGCAAGGAAGTGGTTTACCAGAGGTTCAGGACTGCTGACGAAATTTTGATTGTAGAAGACTATAAAGAAATGCTCGGCGAGAAAGTGCTCAAAAAGCTCCAAGAAAAAAACTGCATCTTAGTTCCGCACGGGTCGCTGATAGCTTATGTGGGAGCAGAGAACATTGAGAACAAACTCAAGCTGCCCATAATTGGAAACAGGGGAATCTTCAGATACGAGGCTGACAGGAGCGCAGAGCGCCGCTGGCTGGAGGAAGCGAAGATAAAAATGCCGAAGGAGACCAAGAACCCCGAGGAGATTTCAAGCTTATCGATAGTCAAATTTCCCGGAGCAAAGGGGGGCAGAGGTTACTTCCTCGTGAACAGCTATGGCGAATTCGTAAAGAAATCGAGAGAGATGCTCAGGAAGAAAAGGATAACGGAAGAAGACCTGAAGAAGGCGACAATTCAGGAGTACGTACCAGGAGTTAACATCTACATCTCCTACTTTTACTCGCCGCTCAAAAATGAGGTCGAACTCTTCGGAATGGACTCGAGATACGAAGCGAATATCGACGGGCTGACGAGAATTCCTGCGGTCGACCAGGCAAATTCGTATATCGAGCCGAGCTATGTCGTTGTAGGAAATGCGCCGATGGTCGCCAGAGAGTCGCTGCTCGGTGAAGTTTTCAGGATGGGGGACAGCATAGTCAACGTTTCTAAAAAAATTGCTCCGCCCGGGATGCTCGGAGCGTTCTGCCTTGAAACGATGGTCACGCATAAACTCGAATTCATAGCCTTCGAAATCTCGACCCGCATAGTTGCAGGAACGAATCCATTTACCGCAGGCTCTCCATACAGCTATTTGTTATACGGAGACAACATGAGCATGGGTCGCAGGATTGCGCTGGAGCTGAAAAATGCGCTCAAAGAAGGGAAGGAAGATTTGCTGATAACGTGATGAGAATCGTTCCCTACGAAAATCCTAACAAACGTTAAAGTGGGACATATTTCTATGTGGGACTATGACAGAAGTGGAAATTATCGGCGAAATTGATGCGAAGGGGAGAATGACGTTGACAAAAGAGCTAAGGGAGAGGTACGGACTCAAGCCAAAGGATAGAGTTAGATTAAAACTCATTGAAGCCATGCCGAGGAAGTCCTTCTTAAAAGAGTGCACAGGCTTGCTCGAAGGAGAAGGCGACGCAGTTAAGCTGCTGCACAAGAAATCGCCATTCAGGTTTTAAGGGGGAGCTATGAGATACCTCGATGCAAGCGTTCCGCTCTGCGTAATGACAAAAGAGCCGAAGAAATACTACGAAAGATGCGTCGAACTCATGAACAAAATCGAGCAGGGCAAAGAGAGCGCAGCTGCCAGCGTTTTCACCATCGCCGAGATAGGATATATTCTGGAACGCAGAGAGGGATTAACTGGAGAAAAGCTAAACGAAATGCTCCTCTCGCTGCTTGACTGCCTCGGTCTAAAGTTGCTTGACGCAGAAGCGATTGTTTGCAGAGAGGCTCTTGAATTAAGAAGCGAATACAGGATAGACTTCGTGGACGCTTACAACGTGCTCACTATGCGCAGGAATGGCATTAAGGAAATTTACTCACTGGACGAGCATTACGATGCGTTCACCGATATAAAGCGGAGGATATAAAGCATGAAAATAGTTCCAATAGCCAGCGACTCTCTCGGAACGAGGAGCATGGCGACTTATATAGAGACTAAAGATGTCAGAATTTTAATCGACCCGGGAGTATCTCTTGCGCCGTCTCGCTATGGTTTGCCTCCCCATCCGATAGAATTTCAGAGAATGAACGAGCACTGGGGCGGCATTAAAAAATTTGCAAAAAAAAGCGAGGTTTTAATCGTTACGCACTACCACTATGACCACCACGACCCGAATGAGCCGGAGCTGTATAAGGACAAATTCGCTCTTCTGAAGCATCCGACCGAGAAGATAAACCGCAGCCAGAAGGAGAGGGCGGAGTTCTTTTTAGAACAGCTCGAGGGGATACCAGAGAGAATCGAGTACTGCGACGGAAGAGAGTTTTCATTTGGCGGCACGAAAATAAAATTCTCGCAGCCCGTATTTCATGGAACGAATAATAGATTGGGCTACGTGGTTGAGGTCTCTATCTCAAGCAAAAATTCCAAGTTCGTATTCACTTCAGACGTTGAAGGACCGAGCGTGGATGAGCAGGCATCCTTTATACTCGAAGAGAAGCCTAATATAATTTATATGGACGGTCCGCTGTCCTATATGCTCGGGTATCGCTACTCGCAAGCAAGCCTGGATGCCTCGATAAACAATGTCATAAAAATTCTCAGAGAAACGCCCGTAGAGAAGTTTATAATAGACCACCACTTTCTCAGGGATATAAAATGGAGGGAAAGAATAAAGCCTGCCTTCGATGCGGCTGATAAAGCGCAGATAATGACTGCAGCCGAATTCCTTGGAGAAAAAAACGATTTGCTCGAGGCCAGGAGAAGAGAGTTATACGGAAGGTGAAAAAATGACGACCTGCCACTACTGCGGAGAACAGGAAGTAATGCCCTTTACATGCAAATTCTGCGGGGAGCGATTCTGTAGGGAGCACCGCCTGCCCGAGAGCCACGAGTGCATAGGGCTGCAGAAATTTAAAGAAGAGCGGGGCAGAGAGCCGGAAAAATGGATATACGAGCCCTTCCAGGAGAAGCACAAAAAAGAGGCGGGGCGCAAAGTACCAAAGCCGGTGCTCGAGAGAATTTTACATGCTTTAAAAAATCTCAATGCCAGAACGATTCTGTATATGATACTCGCAGTTATTGTCGTTGTGCTGCTCTTGAGCGTGGTCAGGTGATCTCTTTCTTCAATTTTCCAAATGTTTCGACTCTTTCCGCAAGCGAATCGTAGGTAAACAGGGATTCCTCTGCCACGCAGCGTGCAGTGATTTTCGTTTTGCTCGGCAGATTAAACTTGTTTACAACGCCTCTGAGTATATCTTCAACAACCGCTTCAACCGACTTGCGCTGGTGGTGCGCCTTTGTAATGACTTGCTTTTCTTCCTTCTCAGTCAAAAATCCATACGCTTTCGCGCTCAGGGAGTCTTCTAGTACCGCAACAAGGTCTTCGATTTTTACGAAGTATCCGTCCGGGACTTCTATAATCAGCGCTGCGCTTGCTCTTTGAGTCGAATTGGAAGGATGAGTGATAATCCCCTTTATTTCAACTCCCACCTCCTTCGCAATCTCAGGCTTGGCGCCCTTGCGTGAACTTGCGTTGGCAAGTAGCTTAACGAACTCCTGCGTTTTCTGCCCTGACGGAGTCCTGCGCACCATCATCAGCCTGCTTTCCATCACAACCTCGCATCTCGTGGCATATTCATGTCTCTTCGTTATCTCTCTGACAATGTCCTCGCACAGACCCTCGAGCTCGTAAACAGGCTTTTTGGTTATGTCTTCCAGAATCTCGTTTATCGCTTCCAGATTCCTGGACATGTGCGTCCCCTTCTGCGAGGACGGCAGGTCTACGAAGCAGTTTAGATTCACCAGCAGGATAATCGGTCTTTTCGCCTTCCTGGGTATTTTTATGAGCTTTCGTACGTTGTTTACCCCAACTCTCGTTAGAGGCAGCTTTATTTCAGGCAGCCTCGTCTGAACGTCTGGAATCATTTTGAATCCACTCCTCGAAACTCGTTACACTCGTTTCTCGTCCTGTCTTCACCCACCGTAGTACTTGCACTCGCTTTGTAGAAGCGAGAGCACGAGGCGTCGCTCATGCTTTCGTTCCTTCGGAACGAGTGCTTCGCAAGTAATTTTCCCCAGCGATAGCTGGGCGCCATGCTATTGCGCTTGCTCACGCAAGGGCTTTTTTCAAAAGGGCTCATTTTTATTTCCCTTTTCTAATCTTAATCACGTCGCCTATGGTGAGCTCCCCGGCAGGTGCTCGAGCGCCGGTGATTTTTTCTTCCTCCAGCTCTTCCAGGAGTTGAATATCCAGAGATTTTTCAAGCTTTTTTGCCAGCTCTGCGGTCGGAACCATCTTCTCTGATTCGAGCCTCGCAATCACAGACATCTTCTCATTTATCAGCTTGCCAAGTTCTTCCTGAGTCAGTCCCCTCCTCTGCCTCGCATTCCTTATCGCTTCGCCGTAGTTCTCAACGTACTCCATTGCGTGAGCAAGCCGCAATGGTGTTGCGCCTACCTTCGGTATTGTTTTTTCTTCACGTA
This sequence comes from Methanobacteriota archaeon, assembly GCA_016212785.1. Lineage (GTDB taxonomy): Archaea > Hydrothermarchaeota > Hydrothermarchaeia > Hydrothermarchaeales > JACRDW01 > JACRDW01. Next base: position 5,902 of record JACRDW010000160.1, read on the forward strand.
ATTGAGGGTATTTAAATGCCGCCTGCTTTTTTTGCTCCTGCCGCTTTATTTGAACGCCGAATTTTGAGCATGCAGCGCAGGTGCGCATCTCAGAGCCTTCGATTTTTACATAAAACGGCTTTTCTATCGTTCTGCCGCAGACTTCGCATTCCATAATCCCACTAGAGCCGTCAGAATATTAAGGGGTAAGATATATATAAGCATGTTTTCAAGGAAAAATATATTAATCCAGCGGCAGAATTATAATAAGGTGCCAAAATGATAGAGGAAGCAAAGCCCAAAGAGAGCGAAATGTCCAAGTATCTGCTGAACAGAGTCAGAGAACTGGAGAGGGAGTATCTTCAGCTGTCGAACGAGAGCAGCAGGCTGAAGAACGGCTACTCTCAGAGGCTTAAATGGCTGGAAGATAAGAAGCGGATTCTGGAGAATGAAAAAATCCAGCTTGAGAGGGAGGTCAGGCGCCTGAGGAGCGAACTGGAGAGATTGAGGACCATACCCTTAATCATAGGCACCGTTGTTGACGTTTTGCAGAACGGCAAAGTGGTTGTCAGAAGTTCCACCGGACCTCACTTCATCGTCAACGTTTCTCAGTTCGTGGATAAGAACAGCCTAGTCTCGGGTGCTAGAGTTGCGATGAACCAGCAGTCCTTTGCAATCGTTGAAGTGCTGCCGTTTGAAAAAGACCCGGCGATTCTTGCCATGGAAATAGAGGAAAAGCCGAAGATGAGCTATAAAGACGTTGGAGGTCTGGCAGAGCAGATAGCAGAAATTAAGGAAACTGTGGAGCTACCACTGCTGCATCCCGAGCTGTTTGAGCAGGTGGGCATTGACCCACCGAAGGGAGTGCTGCTGTACGGGCCTCCCGGTACTGGAAAAACCATGCTTGCAAAGGCGGTTGCCCACGAGACGAACTCTGTTTTTATAAAGCTCATAGGCTCAGAGCTGGTCAGGAAGTATATCGGAGAAGGGGCCAGGCTGGTGAGAGAACTTTTCAAGCTTGCGAGAGAGAAAGCTCCGAGCATCGTTTTCATAGACGAGGTCGATGCCATAGGAGCCAAAAGGCTTGAATCTGCCACCAGCGGAGACAGAGAGGTTCAGCGCACATTAATGCAGCTGCTTGCTGAAATGGACGGCTTCAACGCCCGCGGCGATGTGAGAATAATTGCTGCCACGAATCGTCCGGATATAATCGACCCAGCAATGCTCCGCCCAGGAAGATTCGACAGGCTCATCGAGATTCCCCTGCCAAACGTCGAGGGAAGGGCTGAGATATTCAGGGTTCATACGATAAAAATGAACTTAAGCGAGGATATCTCTCCAGAAGCTCTTGCAGCCAGAACAGAAGGCGCAACCGGTGCTGACATCAAGGCGATTTGCACAGAGGCGGGAATGTTCGCAATAAGGGAAGGCAGGGGTGCAGTAACTCTGACTGATTTTGAGAAAGCAATAATCAAAGTCATTGGAAAATTCGAGGAAGTTAAGGAAGAAGCAGGCGTGATGTACACATAACCCTTTTTCTTTAAAAAAGAAAAAGGTCTATCACCCCAAAAAGAAATTCACATACCTGACACTTGGCTTAGAGAAGTTGATGTTGTTATAATTTGTATGTAAATCACAGATTGTCCTGTCTTCATTTCCTCGTCACTATCGTCAGCACATCTCCATCTTCTAAAACATGCCCCAATCCCGCTTTCTGTCCGTTAAACTTTGCTGACTTACCCCAGACCTGCGCATACCTGAAGTTGCGCTGAAAATCTGCATGTATTTTGTCGCATGCGCTGCCGACCGTGAAGCCCCTCCTGAGAATCATCGGCTCGCTGACGTCTGCTTTTTTGCCCTGCGGTTTTAAATACACTCTTATGAAGTCCAGTTTTTCAAAAATTCTGTCTCTGAGCGTTTCTAAATTTCTGCCTCTGTCTGCGGAAATTGCTATGTATTCCTTTTTCAGCAGGTTTTGAACCTCTCTCAGATATTCTTCATTCACTAAATCGATTTTGTTTAAAACTGTTATGGAAGGAAGGTAGAGCCTGTTGCCCGCAACCACGTCGATGAGCTGCTCAAGTGCAATATCTTCCCTTACTACAACGTCCGCGTTGTGTATTCTATATTCTCCGAGCACAGCTTTAATCGTAGCTTTGCTCAGCTTTGTAAGTTCAATTGTAGAGCTGATTGATACGCCGCCCTGCGCTTTCCTGACTATCTTGACTTCGGGCCGCCTTCCGTTCAGTCTAATTCCCGTATCGTACAGCTCTCTCTCCAGAACTTCTAACTGCTGCAGATTGAAAACGTCTATAAGGAGAAGAATCAAATCCGCAGACCTTATAACCGAGAGCACTTCTTTTCCCCTGCCCCTTCCAGAAGACGCGCCCCTGATTAATCCCGGCACGTCGAGTATTTGAATCTCAGCTCCTCTGTGCTCCATCATTCCGGGAATAACGTTGAGAGTCGTAAAGTCGTATTCCGCAACCGGCGAGGCCGCGTTTGTGAGCTTGTTCAGCAGCGTTGATTTGCCGACTGAAGGAAAACCAGCCAAAACGACCGTAGCGTCGCCTGTCTTTCTGACGGCGTAGCCCTCGATTCTGCCTTTTGCGCCCCTCTTCTGCGCTTCTTCCCTGAGCCTTGCGAGCTTTGCTTTCAGCATGCCGATGTGGTGTTCCGTGGCCTTGTTGTAGGGCGTTTTCCTGATTTCCTCCTCTACAGCCCTTATTTTTTCCTCAATATTCATGCGCCCGCTCCTCTTCCTTTATTGCCCAGATGGAGTGCCGATTAACAATTTCTCTGCTAGGTTCATACTTTAGTATTTAAAATGGAAAGCATATTATGTTTTCGCTTTCATGAAGTAGCTGTCATCTACGAAAGATTATTTAACAATCAACGAGTAGTGGGTAGCTATGGAAACAGGCGAGGAGATTCTGAACTTCTTCAGTAACTCCTGCGAAGCAGGGAAACCGCTGGTTTGGATTGCGACCACTTATAGGGGTGAGCCGCACGTGGTTCCAGTTTGCTTCGTTAAGCCGGTAGGCAGTGATAAAGTGCTGATTGCGAACAACTTCGTGGCAAAGACTGTGAAGAATATCCTGCGAGGCTCCAAGGTTGCGCTGGGCGCGGTTAAGTTCGCAGACGGCTACGTCGGTTACATGCTCAAGGGCAGGGCTGAGGTACTGGAGAGCGGAGAGCTGTTTGAAAGCATAAAAAGGCTCGTCGAAGAAAAGACCAAGGGTAAAAGAAAGCCCGTGAGCGCGATTTTAGTGCACATCGAGAAAATTTACTCGCTAAAGCCGGGCGTGGAGAGGAAGAGAATATCGTGAGCATCAATTTTTATTCGCGATTGATGCTACTCCCTCAAAAATTCCTCCACGCCGCGTTTGATTTCTTCCGCGCTCAGCGGAATGTTTGGTAGTTCAGCATTTCCGGGCTCTGCAACCGCGTGGATGAAATTTGGTCCCGAGCCAAGATTTTCAAAGGCTGCGAGCAGCTCCGATTTTGCTGCAACCTTGCAAGTGTTCCTGATTCCAAATCCCCGCGCCACGAGTTCCAAATCCACTGAGCGCGCCGTTGCGGTGGGCTGGTTTCCAGTGCTTCCGTAGGCTGCGTTGTCTATTGCGAGAATCGTGAGATTCTTGGGCGCGGTCTGCGCAATGGTTGCAAGAGTTCCTGGATTCATGAGCAGGCTGCCGTCGCCGTCGATGGCGACTACCTGCTTCTTCGTGTTGAGCGCAATGCCCAGAGCGATGGGCGACGTCATGCCCATGCTTCCCAGCATATAAAAATTGGAGCGCTGGTGCTTCACGCTGTAAAGCTCCTTGCAGGGGAAGCCGAGATTGCAAACAACTGCCTTGCCTTCTAGGTAAGGCGCCGCAATTTTCAGCATCTGAAAGCGGGTAAGCCTTGGCTGAACTTTCCTAGTTCTTGCAGCAGTTGAGCTGATTCTCCTTTTTTCATGTACTTCTTTGCCCTTCAGCCTGCTTCCCTCCCAGACTTTCGGGCTGAAGAGCACTGCTCGAATCTCGCTGTTCTCATAAGCTTCCCGAAGCGTATGCTCAATCAAGGAAAGATGCTCCGGCTCGTGGACTTCCTCGTACTTTATGTCTAGGGCGCTGAGAATTCGAGGCGCGTAATAGCCCATAGCCTTCTGCGCTTCTATCTTCTCGCCGTAAATGCCGCGCCAGCTTATGAGCAGCACAAGGGGAAGTCGGTAATATTTTGTAAGCGAAGCCAGCGCGTTGACCATGTTCCCCAGTCCGGAATTCTGAATTAGCAACGCGGGCTTTGCTCCTGCAAGAGCGGCACCGGCACATATGCCCACACCTTCCTCCTCCCGCGTCAATGCTACGTGCTTGAAGTGCTCTGGCAGCGACTCAAGCAACGTCTTGACCTTCTCGCAGGGCAGCGAAGCGACGAAGCTTACCCCGCTGCTCTTCATCGCCTGAATCACCTGCTCCTCGGGATTTAGATTACCAAGGGAGGTCTCGGAACCGTAGGTTCTGAGATTCATTTCAGCGCCTCTACCATCTCCTCCAGACTCGCGTCCTTCGAAATTTCAACACTCCTGATTTCCTGCGTTGCGAAGTCGTCCTTAAGCATTTTTTCTCCCCCGCCGGTTATGTTGAGCAATGTACTATCGCGCTTTTTGACCTTGCCCGTTTCGACTGCCTTTAAAAGCGAGTCTACAGCAACGCCGGCTGCAGGTACTATGTCTATGCCCTCCAAGCTCTCGAAGAGCTCTGCCGCATTTTCTGCTTCCTGGTTGCTAACGGCATACATCTCGCCCTTCGTGGCGCGGAGCGCATCGTATACGCCACCCTTGACTGCGTAAGGTGGGTATCTGTTGGAGAGCACCCGCGCAATTATCAGCTCAAGAACGTTCGGATTTGCAACGTCTTCTGGAAACAGCTCCCTCCGCTTCGCCTTCCATGCGCGAACCATGGGAATGAATGGCAGGTTCTGAGAGAGATGCAGCTTTGGAAGCGACCTGCCGAAGCGCCCATCACTGCGCAATCGAAGCGCCGCTTCCCAGACTGCTATGCCTCCTGTTCCACTCCCTGCCGCCTGGAAATAGTGCCTTGGCATGCGCTTCATTTTAAGCGCCGCCTCTAATAAAACTACACCAAGCCCGTCTCTTCTCGCGGCATTTCTCGCCCCGCCCTCGTATACCATTCCCTCAATGGCGCAGAGCTTCTTGGCAACGGCAATTGAATCGGAGTAATCCCCGTCCCTAACAACCAGAGTTCTAATGTTTTCCGCGCTTTCGATAATCCAGACATCCGGAAGGCAGCGCTTTGGTACCACGAGGACTATTGGATACTTTATCCTCGAAGCCATGTAGGCGAAAGACTTAGCAGTATTTCCTGCGCTGGCAATGACCAAGCTGCCCATTCCCAGCTCGATTGCGAGCTGCAGGGTAACCGCTGCCTCGTACTCTTTGAATGTGCAGGTTTTCAGCTTTGCACCGCGCTCCGGCCAGTAGCCGTTGAAGGAAATCCAGAGGTTTTTCAAACCGAGCTCTTTAGCAAGTTCACTGCTTTTATAAGTCAGCGGAGCGCCGTTGTACTCGCTTGCACCATCAACGGGCAGCCAGTCGTAAAATCTCCAGAGCCCGGGCAGATTTCTAATCCTGAGCGTTTTGCTGTAATAAATACTCCTCACCAGAGCATCGCAGTGAGAACAGGAGAGGACAAATTTCTCCTTGAGCGTAGAACCGCATCCCAAGCATTCTAGAGTATATTTTCCCATGAATATCCTTAAGCTGCATCTGTATTATAAAAATTTTTCCCAGCTAGGCAATTTATCTTCCTTAAAGTATAAATACAACATATATGCTATACTATTGTATAATATGAAGAAAAATAGCACCCCCGAGATAAAAGTAGGTTACCTTTCTACAGTATACCATACTTCCCTCCTTTTGATGGGCACCGGCTGGCTTGAAGAGAGACTGAACATAAAGACAGGATGGAGGTTATTCGGTGCAGGTCCGGCGGTAATTCAGGCTTTCGCCAAAGGAGAGATAGACCTGGGGTACACAGGGCTACCGCCCGTAATTATCGGCATCGATAAAGGCATAGCGATTAAGTGCGTTGGGGGCGGGCATGTGGAGGGCACGGTGCTGATAGCAAGGGGCGACTTCAAATCCATTGAGGAGCTGAGAGAAATAAACGCAGTTTTTCAGCAGTTCAGAGGGAAGATAATCGGCACGCCGCAGATGGGCTCCATCCACGACGTGATTATCCGAAGCTGCATAAAAGAGAGTAGCTTGGAGGATGAGATAGCTGTAAAAAATTATAACTGGACAGATTTTGTTCTGGACGCAATTGTAGATGGAGAAATCCATGCCGCTGCAGGAACTCCTGCTCTTGCAGTGGCTGCCTCCCGTGCGTGCGACGCAAAAATAATAATTCCTGCCCACAAGCTATGGGCTAACAACCCGAGCTGTGGAATAATCGCAACCAGAAGATTAATAGAAAATTCTCCTGATTTGCTAGAGGAGTTTTTGAAACTCCACGAGGAGGCATCTAACTTTATAAGAATGCATCCTGCGAGAGCGGCTAAAATAGTCTCGGGTATGGTGGAGTTGGTGGATGAAGATTTCGTGCTTAAAGCTTACGAAATTTCCCCAAAGTACTGCGCAGGCATTTCTGAAGAATTCATCGCAGCTACCCTAGCATTTGTACCCGTGTTGTATAAATTGGGTTATCTTAAAAAGCTCCTAACACAGGAGGATATTTTTGATTTGAGGTTCATAAAGAAG
>JACRDW010000161.1 GCA_016212785.1 Methanobacteriota archaeon
GATTATCTTGCCGTCTCCCACAACGGCAACGCCCGGCTTCCTTCCGGGGTCTATGCCTATGATTAGCTTTTTGTGCCTTGTTCCGAAGCCTTTCAGGATTCTCAGAGCTTCGTTCACTGCAGCCTGCGCATCTTCGTTCGCAACTACGTTTGGAAAATTTATTTTTTTTCTTTCCTGCGTCGTTGTCAGGACAACAGAAACCCTGGAAGGAATTTCCTGTCCGAGCTTCAAACTCAAAAAGGGCATGCTGCGGTTCTTCAGCTCTCCCGCAGCCTCGTAGTAAAATCTGGGACGCTCTGTTACGATTGCAATAGCGCAGCTGGTCAAAATTTCACCTTATTTTCTTATGTTATTTCTGAAAGATTTAACATGGAAAAACTGGACGGAATAGATAAAAAAATCCTCCGCGAGCTGCAGGGAAACCTGCCGATTGCGAAGAGACCATTTCTTGAAGCTGCAAAAAAAGTGGGAATTGCCGAAGAGGATTTTTTCTCAAGAGTTAAGAAGCTAATCGAAAAAGGAATAATTCGCAAATTCGGCTTGAGGATAGACTCGAGAAAAGTCGGATTTGCAAGTACTCTGGTGGCGATGAAAGTTGCGAAGCATAGAATAGACGCAGTTGCCGAGCAGCTGAACAGCTACGAGAGCATAACCCACAACTATGCCCGGGACCACGAATACAATTTATGGTTTACTGTCATCGATAGAGACGAAAAGGAGCTGGGCGAAACTCTGGAGCGAATAAAGAGAGAAGTCGAGCACGAAGAAATGCTCAACCTGCCGGTGCTTCGCAAGTTTAAAATCAACGTTAAGTTTGATATAAGGTGACACATGGACGAAACAGACAGAGAAATACTTAAAATCCTGCAGGACGACATTCCTCTCGTTTCTCGTCCCTTCCTGGAAGTTGCAAAAAAATTTGAGATAAGCGAGGAAGAAGTAATTCGAAGAATAAAAAAAATGATGAGCGAGGGAATTGTCCGCCGCTTCAGCGCTTCGATAAGGCACAGAAAGCTCGGCATAACTGCAAATCCTCTTGTGGCATGGAAGGTGCCGGAGCGTCGAGTCGAAGAAGTCGGAGAAAAGCTCGCCTCGTTTGAAGAGGTTACGCACTGCTATGAGAGGGCAATCATACCAGGAAAATGGGAGTACAACGTTTACACGATGATTCACGGCTATGACAGGGATGACGTTAAAAAAACTGCAGAAAAATTATCCGATGCAATCGGCATAAAAGACTACGAGCTGCTCTACAGCTCAAAGGAGTTTAAAAAGACCTACAAGCGCTACGGGTGAAGCCTTTTTATGTAAAAAGGCTTCAGCTAAAAACCCGCATTTTCGCATAGCGAAAATGCTCCAATGAGAGTTGGGTGCAAGACTTATGAACTTGCTTACGCAAGGGTCAAGAGTGGATTGAAAATGAGCCCTTTTGAAAAAAGCCCTCGGGGAAAATTACTTGCGAGAGCAAGTACAACATGGGTCAAGACACGACGAAAAACGAACGAAGTGAGTTTTGAGGAGCGGATTGAAAATGATAGGATGCACGAAGTTGCTGTGCGGATCTGCAAGCGCAGGAGACGCGCTTCGATACGTGCAGTTCTCAAGGGATAAAAAACCTATAGTAGTGTGGAACATGTCACAGCGCTGCAATCTGCGCTGCGTGCACTGCTACGCAAACGCTGCGAATAGAGAGTTTGAGGGAGAGCTGACGACGCAGGAAGCTAAAAAGTTCATCTCAGACCTGGCAGAGTTTAAAGTTCCAGTTCTCCTTTTTTCTGGGGGCGAGCCTCTCATGAGGGGCGACTTATTCGAGCTCGGAAAGTTCGCAGCCTCGCTCGGGCTTAGAACTGTGATATCTACAAACGGCACTCTGATAGCGCCGCAGATTGCGCAGAGGATAAGGGAGTCGAATTTTTCTTATGTCGGCATAAGCCTCGACGGCATCGAAAAGACCAACGATAAATTTCGGGGAAAGAAGGGAGCTTTTGAGGAAGCTCTCCAGGGAATTCGCAGCTGCAGGGAAGCAAATGTAAGAGTTGGGCTGCGCTTCACAATCAGCAGACACAACTATCGCGATATTCCTGCGATTTTCGAGCTAATCGAGAATGAAAAAATACCGAGGGCGTGCTTCTATCACCTCGTTTATTCCGGCAGGGGGAGCAAAATGATTGAGGAGGACCTCACACGAAAGCAGACTCGCAGAGTAGTAGATTTCATTTTCGATAAGACTCTCGACTTCTGCAGAAGAGGCATAGATACTGAAATTCTCACCGTAGATAATCATACGGACGGAGTTTATCTTTACCTGAGAGTGGAAGAGGAGCAGCCGGAAAGAGCAGAAGAGGTGTTGCAATTGCTTAGGTGGAACGGCGGCAACAACTCAGGCATCGCAATAGCAAACGTGGACAACTTCGGCAACGTGCACGCCGACCAGTTCTGGAGGCACTATTCATTTGGAAATGTAAAGGAGCGCAAGTTCGGCGAGATATGGAGCGACACGAGCGACCCGTTAATGGCAGGATTAAAAAACAGAAAGCCCCTGCTGAAAGGGCGCTGCAGCAAGTGCAAATATCTCGACATATGCAACGGAAATTTTAGAGTTCGTGCAGAAGCAGTTTACGGTGATGTTTGGGCTCCTGACCCTGCGTGCTATCTCACTGATGAAGAGATTGGAATTGCATAGGTTAAACTAGGGGAGAAAGGCCAGTTAGTTATCCCGAAAATAGTCAGGGAAAGCGTTGGCATAAGAGAAAATCAGCCTGCAATACTTGAAGTAAAAGAAAAGAAAATAGAAATAATGCCTTTCCCAGAAGAGGACTTGGTTAAAAGAGCTAGCGAAAGGGCTAGGAAGTATGGGGAGGACCTAAAAAAATTGGGCTGGGTATACGGGGATAAATTGTACGAAGATAGAAAAGTACAATCTTAGACCACGGGATGCTTTTCATGTCGCAATAATGAAGAGCTTTGGCGTTACAGAAATCGTTAGCGATGATTCAGATTTTGAAAAAGTCGAATGGATAAAAAGAATTAAAATCTAGTGCACCCTCGGTATGCAGATTATTTCCCTGACTTCCAAATCGAAGAAGCGGTTCATGTTTGCGGGCTTGATAACGCAGGCTGTATCCGCGCCTATGCCGCCCGTGCCTCCTATCGCAATTATCTCCTCGCTTGTGCTCACGAGACCCGCATCTGCCGCCATCACAGAAATTTCTACGCATGTTTTGAGACCCTCTCCGAAGAGTCCCCGCAGCGTCGCCGCAATCACCTCGACAGGAGAAATTCCTCCAAACTTGCGCGAGATTGCCCTCTCCACGCCGCTCAGCGCATGAGAGCAAATCAGTACTGGAACCTTGCGTTTTTCCAGAATTTTTCTGTTCTCTTTCTCTAACTCGATTTCGTCTGGGTTTGAAAATCCTGCGTGATAAGTAACTTCTATGAGCTTTATTCCAGTGCCCTTAAAAACTTCCAGCGCTTTAACTGTGGTTTTGCCTGTAACAGAAGCGATGACGACCCGCTTAATTCCGAGTTCCTTTGCTCTCTCTTTTGCATATCTCAAAACACTGTCAGTATTTCTATAGCCGGGTCTGTTGAAGTAGTGCGTGAGCCTGTCCATGCATATAACTCTAAACTCCTGGCATAAAACTTTATCTGATGGGCGACAATTAAAATGCATGATTGAAATCATAAGGCACTGCGGACCTGCAAGGCTGGGCAGGCTGCATTACAATGACAGCAAAATTCAGACGCCGAACTTTTTCTTAAATTTGATAAAGGGCACTGATATTAACCACGACATCTACCTGGCTGCCAGCGATTTCAAAACCAAAAAGAAGCCGATAGTGTATGACTGCGGAAGTTTTTTTGAACGTAGAAAATTTGCTTCGCAAATTTTCAGGCGTTCAAAAATTGAAAAAATACTGCCGGATGAGCACGTTGGTTTTAATGTCCCGAGGAGCACAGCCGAAGCAGCTGTTGAGAGAACAGTGGAGTTTGCTAAAAAGTATCCTGGGCAGGGTGCGGTTATTCAGGGCTCAAAATACATTGACCTTCGAGAGAAATGTGCCAGGGAATTAGAAGACCGTCCTCTGCTTCTGATTGCAAACGGTGCAAAGCTTATAAAAAATCCAAGGTTGCTCGTTGAGATAGTCACGAGAGTGAGAGAACTAACTTCTCCGAATTCTACTTTGTATTTCCCATTCGCACCGCCGCACTTTTTTTATTTGCTCGCATATATGGGCGTTGATTTATTCGACTCGGCAGACTGCATCCTAAAGGCGAGAGAAAAAAAGTTCGCAACGACGAGAGGCTTTTTGAGTCTGCAAAGCCTCAAAGAATTGCCGTGCTCCTGCAAAATTTGCGAAAACAAAATTCCTTCTGAGCTTGGCTTTGGCGATATTCTCATGCACAACGTCAATATAGCAAAACAAGTTGTGAAAGAAATCAGGGAGGCAATAAGAGGCAATGGCTTGCGGGAGCTTGCGGAGGAAAAAGCTTCCTGCTGCGCTGCGTCAATGGCAGCGCTGCGATTGCTCGACAGAGAAAAGCAGGACTTCTTAGAGAGGTATACTGCTGTATCGCTTTAAATAATAAAAAAAGGAGAAATTTACTTTCTCCTTCTCACAACTCCGTAAATTGCGACCGGCAGCACTGCCATGGCTAGTATTGCGCTTGGTCCGCAGATGCCCTTTGGCGCTGGAGTCGGTGCGGGTGTTGTTGGAGCAGGTGTCGTGGGTTTTGGCGTTTCAACCACTACGCCCAGTTTATGTACACCAGCTGCGTACTGCGCCGCCCATGCCTTGTCTTTATCGCCGTGGCACTTGAGGCATGCAAAGTCAAGAGTTATGTAGCCGCTGGCGTATTCAGCACCTTTTTCGTCCTTGTAAGTCAGCGTTGCCTTTGCGTCCTTGTTTATCTTGAAGAGGTGCGTCCTCACGTCGCCATCGAATTTTTTAATATCGCCCACTGCACTTTTCGTTGCTTCTGGCATGTGGCAGTCAACGCATTTTACCCCTACTTTCTGCATTTTGCTGCCGGTGAAGTCAGCTTTCACGCCGGAGTGGCAGGTTTCGCACCCTGCCTTTATTCCATTTTCAGCGCCCTTCGGGTTTGTGGCGCCTTTGAAAGTACCCTTGTGCGGGTCGTGGCAAGCTACGCACTTCAGATTCTTGTGCGGCGATGCGAGGAATTCCAGATACTGCTCGTGGTGCTGTATAAACCCGCCGCTGGCAGGTATCTTGGTGTCGTCCGTGCCGCGTCTGTGGCAGTTGCCGCAGAGCAGTGCAGAGTCGTCCCTGTTTATTGCCACGCCCTTGCCGCCTCCCTTGGCAACGTGCTCGCTGCCGGGACCGTGGCAGGCCTCGCACTCAACGCCGTTAAATTCCCACGTGCCCTTTATGCCGGGCAGGTTGCCCTGGGTTTTGTTGCCGTACTTGGAGCCGGTATTGTGGCAGCCCGTGCAGTCGTATACCTTCTTCGCTCCAGGCGAGTAGTCAGACCACTTGCCGGTTTCGAGGTTGTACTGGTTTGAGCCGTTCTTGTCCCTGTTAGCCCCTACCTTAGTTATTATGTACCCGTCCTTGCCCATGAATCTTGCCTTCCAGCCCCAGCTGCCTATGACATAAGTTATATCGTCCCACGCGTAACCTTCGGGCAGTGGAAGGTTTGGTCTGAGAGCTCTTGCCTCACTAGGCGTCATTATCTTGTATGGATGCCCAGAGGTCTTGAAGTCCTCGTATATCTTGGAATGGCAGGTTTTACAAGCGTCGCTCCCCACGTACGTCGCATTCGGCGCTGGCAGTGCGACAGGTTTCGTAGGATAAAATCCTATAACATAGTTCTCAGAAACCACCACCTCTGCCGCCTGGACAGGCAGAACGAGTAACGCAGGCAGTATTAGCACCGCCAATAAAAATTTCCAGTTTTTCACGCCATTACCTCCTATTTTTTGATATGAAACTACTCTCATATATAACTTTTCTTATATAAAACTTTTTTGAGAAGGAAATTACCCAAAGAAAGATAACTCTTCTTTTCCAACGGCTACTCCTCAATTAAATTTAAACGCTTGTACGCAAAGGTAGGAACATGAATCTAATAACAAACGAATCGCTGCGCAGACCAGAAGTTTTGCGCTGGCACAGGCGAATAAAGGAGCGCTACACCCCGCCCAAGGGAATAAGGTTAACTGTGGTTCTGCCATGCTCTGCGAGGAAACCCTATTCCAAGTCTAAATCGCACATGCTTTTTCAGAAATACATTCGAATGGGAGCTAAAGAGAAGCTCGCGCTCGTGCACGAGGTCATGCTTACCTCGCCCCTTGGTTTGGTGCCCCGAGAGCTGGAGAGTGTTTATCCAGCTGCGCACTATAACGTGCCTGTTACGGGATACTGGAGCAGGGAGGAGAAAGACATCGCAGTCGAACTGCTCGCTGACTATATGAAAAAAGCAGGTACGAAACTACTCGGGCACGTGGACGGAGCCTATCGAGAGATTTGCGGGGAATTGGGAATCCCTCTTACAAGGGAGCGCATACTGTCCAGAGATTCGCTGCAGGAGCTTGAGCAGAAAGTTTCAGAGGCATTGGAAGAATTTGTCCCGCAGAAGAGAGACAAACTTGAGCTGCTCAGAAAAATCTGCGATTTTCAGTTCGGCATAGGTGCAGGTGAGCATCTGATTCCCGATACTGCGACTGTGAGAGGAAGCCAAATCTTCTTGGGCAGTGAGCAGGTCGCAGCTGTAAATCCAAATAACGGGTTTTTTGTTCTTTCGCTCCTGGGAGGCAAGCTGCTTAAAGAATATGGGAAATATTTAGTCAGAATATCCTTCAAGCCGACTACGAACAGCATTTTTTGTGCAGGCATCGATAAAGCTGACAAGGAAATAAGACCCGGCGACGAGGCAATCGTCATTTACGAAGGAGAAGTTGTCGGAGTAGGAAAAGCGGTGCTGAACGGCGAAGAAATGACTCGAGCGAAAAGAGGTCTGGGGGTCTCGCTCAGGCACTTGCGTAAGCAAGACCGTGAGCTTCCGTGAGGAAGAATGGCGGACACGCCAGCTTCCTTGCGTCAGCAAGAGCGCTGGTCTTACGCACCAGCTTCGCTATTGCGGAATTCTTTCGCACTACCTTCGGTAGTACTATGAACGTAAAACCCTCGTCTCCAGAATCACGACCGCAATCGTCAGAGCGGCGCCGAGAGCAATCAACGTGTATGCAATGGGGTCTCTGAGAGCTCCAACTACCATGAGTACCGTACCGTCGAGCAGGAGGAAAAGCTCTATCCAAAATTTTATTTCTGAGAATATCATCTTCAAACGTCTGAAATTCTTGCCTTCGGCAAGAATTTCTACGTTGAAGAATGGATAAGGCTGTCGTAGTTGTAACAACCCCTGACGAGGTGAGGCAGGAGGAGATAAAGCTTCTGGCGCAGACTTGTGGATACGAAGTAGCAAAAACCTTTGCTCAATTCACAAAACCAAGGGCGAGATTTCTCATAGGGGAAGGAAAGGTCGAGGAGATTACGAATTTTATCCTGGAGAACAGAATTAAAGTAGCAGTATTCGAGGACTATCTGAACTCAAGGCAGGTTATGAGCATTGAAGAAAAATTCAAAATTCCTGTGATAGACAAGTTTGATTTAATTCTCAACGTTTTCGAAAAGCATGCGAAGAGCAGGGAAGCTAGGCTGCAAATCGAGCTCGCAAGGCTCAAGCGCAAGCTGCCGTACATAAAGATTTTTCTGGGCAGAAAAGTCAGAGAAGAGCATCCCGGCTTCGGGAGCAGCGGAGAGTACATAATTCATTCGACGTTAAGCGCTATAAACAAAAGGATAAAGAAAATAGAAAAAAAGCTGGAGAGATTCCAGGAAAGAGTAGCGCTGCAGAGTAATAGAAGAAAAGAAAAAGGAAAAGTTGTTTCCATCGCTGGATATACCAACGTTGGAAAGACGACGATATTCAACGGGCTGGCAAAACTGCAGGAAGACGCAAAGGACGAGCTGTTCACGACCTTGAGAACTAAAACAGCATGCATAAAGCTCGGCGAAGAGAAGGTTTTTGTAAACGACACCTTAGGTTTCATAAGAAACTTACCTCACGAGCTTATCTATGCATTCGCTGCGACGCTCGGCGAGATAAAAAATTCTGACCTGGTGCTTCTCGTTTTGGATGCCTCTGAGCCTCTGGAGGAGTTCCTCAAGAAAAAAGAGATATGCGAAAACACGCTTGTAAATATTGGAGCAGACCATATTCCGGTCGTTTATGCCCTGAATAAAATCGATTTAGGCAGTGCGATAGAAGAGAAAAAAATTGGAAATTGCGTTGCAATGTCTGCAAAGTACAACATTGGCTTTGGTGAGTTAAAAAATAAAATCTCAGAGGTGCTGCATGGTCAATCAGGCACTTAACGAGGTTGTGCAGAAAATAAGGAAGGCAGGACTTGCGAAGTTTAAGGGAAGGAGCGGAGCGACCTTCTGGAAGGAGAAGGATTTCTTAGGCAAAGAAGTAAATGCGGGCGTTGTTATACTGCCCACGCTCGGATGCAGATGGGGTAGAAGCTCAGGCTGCACGATGTGCGGCTATGTCTACGATTCCTACGGCAGCAGCCAGGAGGAGATTTTGCACAACTTTAAAGCTGCTTTGAAAAGTCTCGACGGCATAGAATATCTGAAAATCTTCAACTCTGGAAGCTTTTTCGATTCTGCGGAAATCACGCAAGATACTGCAAGAAAGATCTTCTCTGCGATAAATGCGCAAAGCGAAATAACTCAGGTGCAGGCCGAATCGAGACCTGAGTTCATAACTGAAGATGCGCTCGCTGCAAAGGATGAATTGCAAGCAATTCTCGAAATAGGTATCGGCTTAGAAACGACCAGTGACTACATACGGGAGAACTGCATAAACAAGAATTTCACTCTGGAGGATTTTAAAAGAGCATTAAAAATTTGCAAGAATTCTGGAGTAAAAGTGAAGGCGTACCTGCTGGTGAAGCCTCCTTTTCTGAGCGAGAAAGAAGCTATAGGCGATGCGATAGCATCTGCCATCGATGCCTACAAGCTCGGCGTGGACAGAATTTCTTTCAATCCGGTTAACGTGCAGAGGGCTACATTAGTCGAATACTTGTGGAAGAGAGGAGAGTATAATCCGCCCTGGCTGTGGAGCGTTGTTGAAATTCTGGAGAGCGTCAAGAAAAAGGTTAAAGTTCCTGTGCTCAGCCATCCCACGGCGGTTGGAAAGCGGAGGGGAGCGCATAACTGCGGCGAATGCGACAGTAAGGTTTACTCCGGAATAATAAATTTTTCAGCCACACAGCAGAGCAAATATCTGAAAAATTTAAGCTGCGAGTGCAAAGAAAAATGGGAAGCGCAAGTAGAATTAGAGCAGTTCGAACATTAACCGAGCGCTCCGGCCAGGGCGAGAAACTTGCATTTGAGGGTTCTGCTAAAGAGTCCGCATATGCGGCAGTGACCCTCATAATTCAGCTCTTAATAATCAACCTCCTCTACAATTCCTTATGACCTTCTTTGCTGCGGAAATAACGCACGCCTCGAACATAATTTTCGGCTTTTCAGAAATCGAGTTTATCACAAGACACGTAATAAGGTAGTATCATAATTTCGTTTTTCGTGCCTTTTCCAATATCCTGTCGAGCGTCTTTGCCCTTGCTATTTTATACGTTGCTACTATTGCGATTGCTGTCAAAATAGCGTAGGCTGGCATTCCCA
Source organism: Methanobacteriota archaeon (assembly GCA_016212785.1). Classification (GTDB taxonomy): domain Archaea; phylum Hydrothermarchaeota; class Hydrothermarchaeia; order Hydrothermarchaeales; family JACRDW01; genus JACRDW01. Next base: position 9,720 of record JACRDW010000161.1, read on the forward strand.
CTGTGCGCATTATTATTGCCCCGCTTAAAAGTATTAGTTGGAAGAACATTGCCACTATGCCGAGTCTTATAACATTATCAAAATTTTTCCGATAGTCGCCCCGCAGCAAAAAGTAGGAGACTGCGTGTATTACCGCAAGAAGAAGTATTACGTTTAGGAGGCTTACCTCCCCGATTATACCCGCTGCTATCGAAGCACCTATAGTTAGAGTTATGCCTATCAGCAGGACAACTATAAAGTAGCCTGCGAAGTCTATCATGCAATTATCACCAAATCCTCCGTCTCAGAAGCAGATAAGCCTGCTTCCTTTGCGGTTAATATTGCCGTTATGTTCCTAACTTCGTTTTCTTTTAGATTTAGATACGCAATTGGAACTCCTATGTGGAACCTGTCGCTTTGGAAGGCTTGCTTGCTTATCCTCAGAAGGTATTTCCTGAAGCTCAGTTCCAGTTGAAAGAATGCACCTGTCTTTTCATATTCTTTAATACCCTGGAGAATAATTTCTCCATAAGGCATGCCGGGCAGCTGGGGGATAAGTTCGCTTATCCGCTTCGTTTCGAAGAGTGTTCTCAGTGCAGCATCATCAAGCTTGTACCTGTAGGGTACTAAACAGTCTTTGAAAATTTTTTCTTCCGCACCTCTCAACCTCAAAGCTGCGATTAGATTTTTTGCGTCTATCTCAGCCCCAATCAGACTATTGGTCATTTCCTTGTCCTTGCCGCGCATGGCCCCCATAATGCTGCCCAGTTCACCATATACGTACTTGTCCAGCGCCGCGATGAACGAATATGCGCTTTCTGCTTTGTACTCTGAAAGCACCTTTCGCAGAATAGGGTAATACTCGGTCAGCTTCAGCATCTCGATAAGCTCTTCCAGAGTCTCGGTGTGAAGCAGCCGCTCAATCATCGAGTCTGTCATGGTCTTGAACGGTATCCATGGATATTCCCTGAGTTTTTCCCCGGACACTTTCATTATTATGAGTGTTTTTATCGACGCTGTCTCAAATTTTTTTGCATACTGCTCCATGAAAATTCTTGCAGTCCCTATGAGCGGTTTAGAAATTTTCTCGTAATCGCGCACCAGGCTGGTCGTTAAAACCCTTTCGACATCCATGAGCGAGGGAGACGACTTCGCAAGCTCTCTGCCGTAGGGAGTATTCTTTAAAATAGAAAGCGCATCCTCTGGGCTTTTCGCCTCTGCCATCGCCTTGAGCGTAGAGGCGTCAAGCAAAAAAGACTTCATCGCACTTACTTTTGCGCTTATATATGCATACTCGGAAATCGGCATGCTACATCTTTCCCGTCAGCATGAAGGCAATCACAAGCCCGTAGAGAGCAATTCCTTCTGCCAGCGCCACGATTATCAGCCCCCATGTGGATACCTCGGGTTTTTCTGCTATGGCGCCCATCGCAGCAGCGCCTGCATGACCTATGGCGTAGCCGGCTCCAAGGGCTGAGAGACCCATGCTGAGTGCAGCCGCTATCGCTATTCCACCGGCCGCCGATGCAACAGCCTGCACCGGAGCTTCCTGCGCCGCATGTACTGTTCCAAGCGTCGACAGCAGGAGCATAACTCCAACCCATATTTTCAGTTTCATCGACTCACCTCTTTTAGTTTTTACCTATATGTAAGTATATTTACGCATTACCTTGAACGGCTCAAATTTTTTGCCTCCTCCTGAATAGAACTTCGAGAACCACTCATAGAAGTGCAGCCTCAGGGTCTGAATAAACGATACGAACATCTCAATCATAAGGATTGCGACGTTTCCACCTATAAATACGCCAGCCGTTAATATCGAGCCGAGCAGCGTGGCAGGCAGCATGCCCATGATGTTCACCATTATCATGCTCAGCGCTACGTGCACTACTGCCAAAATTGAGACCCTCATAAACGAAATGCTGTTAAGCAGGTATCTTGTGGCATTTTCATACGCTTCGAGCAGAGCCATGCCGAACGAAAGTCCGGCGTCTCGCCACGCACCCATGAACATGAGGAAAATCGGCAGCACAATTCCCGGAATTAGGCTGGCGTCCCCTATCAATTCGGTAAGGTTCACTCCGTGCTTGGAAACTACCAGCGTTCCTCCGAGGAGCAGCCAAATGCCGGCAATTCCGTAGGGACTCACAACCGCATGTACGTATTTGTGGTGCATGACCTCGTTAGCCATGTTCAGGGCGCATCCCAGTATTAATAATACAACTCCCACTCTGAGAGCGAAGGCTATCGCAGATGGTATGTCCTGCATCGGATTGAACAAGAGCGGATGCAGCTCAAGTCCGAGATAGTGCTTCAGGTGCTCCCCCTCCAGCCCAAATACGCTGCCGTACAGAAAGCCGACGAACATTGCTGCTATGCCGCATAGAATCAGAGTACCTCCGAGCTTCTTTACAGCCTCGTTTGCCCTGAGCCTGAATCTCAGGAAGTATCCAAGCGAGATAATCAAAAGACCCTGCCCGACGTCGCCGAACATCAGTCCAAAAACCAGAGGGAATGTTACAGCCATGACAGTGGTTGGGTCGATTTCCTCGTACTTCGGAGAGCCGTACGTATTTGTCAGCAGTTCCAGGGATTTTGTCTGAGCGGGATTTGAAAGCAGGGTAGGAGGTTTTTCTCCTTCTTTCGGGTCTTCTATAGAAATCGTGCAGTAGCTGTCTGAAGATTTTTGAATAGTATCTACGGCTTCGTCCACTTGACTGCTCGGAACCCATCCGTTCAATACATAAGTTTTGGCAGTCTTTCCGAACAGCGTGCTCGCTCCGTCCAGGAATTCTTCGACTTTCAGCAGCTCC
>JACRDW010000159.1 GCA_016212785.1 Methanobacteriota archaeon
CGCTTCTCCAGTTTTTTAAATCAGCATTTCCTGCCCAAGCACGGAGTGCTTCTTTTTCGTTTTTATTTAAAGAAGTGAAATAAGAAGCGATTTCCCTCGCCATTCTCCACGAGCGCTCGTTCTTCCAGAGTTTCTTAAGCTATTCCAAATCCGCAGCTGCTAAATCCTCGAAGCTCTTGATTTTTCCTGTCTTTACGAAGGCTCTCTCGAACTCTTCGACCTTCGGAACAACCGCCTGAAAATAATTCAAACCTATTGAAGTGAATGCCGCATCCACAACCATCAGAACGGCGCTGCCACTCCACCGCTTCGTCGCCAGGCAGCGGTCGCAGTAGCTGCGCACTTCAGGTACTTTTTGCATGTAGCGGTCTATGACTTCTTTTAGCCTGCTCATATTTTCCTCATCGAGCACATGTATCCTCTGTGAGAACCTTTCCTCCCGCGCAATACTATATCTTCCATGAGGGATATTTTAAAATTTGAAAAAGTGCGCACTATTTCCTGCTTTGAAATTCTGCAGGGTCCCCAGCCGCCGGGCTCTTTTTCGCTGAAGCATCTGAGCAGGTAAATCCCTCCTCGCTTCATGACCCTGTGAATCTCGTCTGCAAACCACTTCCTGTATTCCGGGGCAAATACGTGAAAGCATCCCCTGTCGTTGACGAAGCCAAAGCTGTTGTCTTGAAAAGGAAGTTCCAACACGCTCCCAACCCTGAAGTCCACTTTTACCTTGGCTTCCCCCGCCTTCTTCTCGGCAATTTTGACAGCCTCTCCGGAAATGTCAATTGCGCTGACCTCGAAGCCGTTCTTTGCGAGATAAATAGCCTCAGTACCCGTGCCGCAGCATACATCCAGCGCCGGGCACGGTTTTATTTCGCCCTTCTCAATCAGCTCGACCAGCTGCTCCGACGGCACGCCTATGTCCCACGGGATTTCTTCCCTAGGTCCGCTGTAGACTTCGTCCCACCAGTCTGCCATCTTCCAAACTCCTCCCTTAGCTTAACTACGTTACCGACGACTATAATCGCAGGCGGTTTTACTTTTTCTTTCTCAGCTTTTTTTACGATATTTCCGAGGCTGCCGACTATTACCCTCTGCTTTTCGGTAGTACCTTCTTCAATTATTGCGACTGGAGTATTCTTGCTCCGCGTCTTCAGCATCTGTGCTGTGATTTTTTTTAGATTGCCAATTCCCATGAGTATCACTATCGTATCTCCGCGCAGGCTTCCGTAGTCCAGCTTCTGCTCTGCCTTGGTTGGGTCTTCCTGTCCGGTAACGACTGTAAAACTGCTCGCGTACTTGCGGTCTGTTACGGGTATGCCTGCAAGCGCAGGAACTGCGATAGCGGAGGTCACCCCCGGCACTACCTCGAAAGCTACCCCATGCTCTTTGAGCGCCCTTATTTCCTCACCGCCTCTTCCAAAAACGAAAGGGTCGCCACCCTTGAGCCTGACGACCATTTTTCCTTCTTCTGCTTTTTCTACCAAAATTCTGTTTATCTCTTCCTGCGTAAGGGCATGCCTTCCTGCTCTCTTCCGTGAGGAAGATGGCATTTCTCGCCAGCTTCCTTTCGGAATCTTGCCCACGTAAATTAGCTCAGTAGCATTCCTGGCGTGTTCTAGAAGCTCCTCGCTCACCAGCCTGTCATAGATTATTATATCTGCCCTCTGAATCAGATCCAAGCCTTTAATCGTTATAAACTCCGGGTCGCCCGGACCTGCGCCGACGAGGTAGACCTTTTTCATTTGAACACCAAGCTTAGAGACTTCCTTATCATCTCAGGGTTTATCCTGCCTGCCTTTGTATTGTTTACATAAACTTCTGCAGGTGCAAAAATTGCAGGGTTTATTTTATAGAAATCATAATTCGCTTCTCTGAAGATCTCTGAGAAAGGCTTGCCGTAAGCCGGCGAGGTGCTGGACGGAAGCTTCGCTGCATCTATTCTTTCTTTTGTATAGAGAAACACCTTCGAGCCGTAGATAATCATGTCGTTGGTAATGCCCATCATCTTCGCATCGTTGTCGATTACGGGTGCAACCGGAGCACTTCCAAAGGCGCTTTCTATTGCATTTACATCGTAGCCGAGGCAGTCAAGCTTATACAGCGCTGTCTCTATTGCTCTCGCAGAAACCTGCACCGAACCAGCGATAGAAGCGGTTCTGGCAACCAGCACGTAAAGATTTTTCGGATTTATTCCGCACTCCTTTGCTATGCTCCCGCAGATTTTTTCATCCGGATACTTGCCCGCTTCTAAGGCGATCAGCGCTTCCTTTGCTTTTTCTGAGTAGCCTATCTTCTCTGGAATCTTTGCCAGAATTCTTGCAGGTCCCGAGCCGAGAGCTGAAAAATTCTCAGCTTTTATGCTCCACGCTGCCTTTTGCGATGCAACGCAGGCGAGCGCAGGAAAGTCTGTCGCCACCTCAATGCTCGGCAGGGAAAAATCTCCAAAGTTTTTAATTGAGAATTTTAGCCTTGCCAAGCCGCCCATGCATGCCTGAGCAAAAAGCCTGCCTGCCTCAAGGCTGCCCTTCACTTCCACACCGCAGTCTATTATTTTTGTGCCATTATCCAGCTCAATAAATTTTATCTTGAACTCTTCCTGCCTTTCCAGCATTTTCTCCGCGATTTTTACTGCATTCTTGTTTAGATTCATGCACAACTATTGCACATGAGTAAATATAAATATTCTGAAAAAGAAAACCGAGAGCATGAATGTAAAGCTGCTGAAGTATACGAAGGGAGGCGTTGAATTAATTGCAAAATCCGCAAGGGTGAGCGGCGTGCCGGAGAATATCCCGGACAGGGAAGTCGTGCGCATGATTGTGGAGAACGACTATTCCTCTGCCCTGGAGCACATTCACTTTACCTTTGATTTGCAGGACATAAGCATTGCCCTGAGCAGGGAACTGCTGGAACATAGAATTGCTTCCCATACAGCAAGAAGCACCAGATACGTTGAAGAGGCAAACTTCGGGTATTTTGTTCCCAAAGAATTTCAGAGGAATAAAAAAGCGCTGAAGCTGTACAACGAAACGATTGAGCAGGTTGCAAATGCCTACAGAGAACTGCGGAACATGAAAATTACTAGGGAATCTGCCCGCTACGTCCTGCCCCTCGCTGCGCACACGAACTACATATGGACGGCTAATGCTCGTAGTCTGATAAATTTTCTTGGTCTGCGCCTGTGCGTCAGAGCCTCGCCTGAGATAAGGGAGCTTGCAAGGCAG
>JACRDW010000006.1 GCA_016212785.1 Methanobacteriota archaeon
AGACTCAATCATAAGCATTCACTTAAAAACGTAGATATATAAATTTTAGCATATAATTAACTAGGTGAGTCTAATGGGAGTTCAACTTGCGGACCTGATATCTCCGAAGCCCATAGAGTTCGAGGCGATGAGAGGTAAAAAAATCGCAGTAGATGCGATGAATTCTCTTTATCAGTTTCTATCAATTATAAGGCAGCCGACCGGAGAGCTTCTGAGCGACAGCGCAGGCAGGGTGACTTCCCATCTCTCAGGCCTGTTTTACAGAGATGTACATTTCCTGGAGTACGGCATCCTGCCAATCTACGTTTTCGACGGCAAGCCGCCGTTGCTGAAGGGCGAGGTTGTTGAAAAGCGCAATGAAATCAGAGAAACTGCGAAGGAAAAGTGGAAGGTTGCGCTCGCCGAGCGGCGATACGAAGAGGCTAAGCTATATGCCCAGCAGTCCTCAAGAATCAGCGAAGAGATGCTCCCTGATTCCAAGCTCCTTCTGGAATATATGGGCATTCCATGCGTTCAGGCGCCGAGCGAGGGCGAGGCGCAAGCTGCATTCATGGTTCTACGCAACGATGCATGGGCGGTAGGCAGCCAGGACTACGATTCCCTCCTCTTCGGCTCTCCGAGGCTCGTGCGCAATCTGACGATTTCCGGCAGGAGAAAGCTGCCCAGAAGAGAAGCGTACGTCGATATAAAGCCAGAGATATTCCATCTGGAAGAGGTCCTCCGCAGCTTGGGCATTACGAGGGAGCAGCTGATTGAAATAGGAATTCTGATAGGAACTGACTACAATCCAAAAGGCGTGGAAGGAATAGGACCGAAGAAGGCATACAGCCTTGTAAAGGAGTTCGGCAGTGCTAAGAGCGCGCTGCAGCAGAAGAATATTTCTGTGCATTTCGACGTAGAGGAGATAAAAAATATTTTTTTGAGCCACGAAACGACTGGAGATTATAAACTTGAGTGGAAGGCTCCGAACGAGGAAAAGCTTATCGAATTTTTGTGCGAGGAGCACGACTTCTCTCAGGAGCGGGTGAAAAACGCTCTGGAGAAATTGAGAAAATCAGAAGAAGAAAAGCGCCAGCGAAGTTTGGATGCGTGGTTTAAAACCTAGGCTACCTTCTCAAACTTCTGAAATCCTTGAAGGGCAGCTCTTTCCCTGAAGACATGCCGAGCTTTCTCCAGTGTACCTTGTGGCATATATCAGAAAGAAGCTCCGATAGTTTCTTCTTCTCTTCTTCTTTCTTCATTTCTTTTCTTTCTTCATAGAAAGCGCTGAACGTTTTTAAATAGCTCCTCATCTCCTCGTCCTGAGGATATTTCTTCGCAATTTTTTCCAAGTCGCTCAGCACCATGTCGAGCGCAAACTCGCATTCTGTAATTTTGTCATCGATAAACGAGTAGTAGGCGGCTTCCAATTTTTCTGAAATTTCCTCAATCGTGTATGCACTTGCAATCATAGTTATAATTATATATCACTTACCCTTATAATATTTGCCGATGAAGTGCAGGATTTGCAACGCAGAACTGCAGGAGAAGTGGAGCTTCTGTCCTCACTGCGGCTCTAGAAAAACTTTTGAACTCCAGGGAGATTTCGAAGAGGTTCTGGATATTTTGGAGAAGAGCCTCAGAAACATTTTCGGAGGGAATTTGCTGACAGAGTTTCCATTTGGAAAGGGCTTCATGGTTGAGGTATCTCGAGAGAAAGGCATGCCGAGAGTTTCGGTTAGAGAATTCGAGGGGGATTTTTTAAAGGGCGAGCCCAAATATGAGAAACCTGTTCCAAAAAACTCTGAAGTCGTTGAACCTAAGGTATCTACAAAGGAAGAAGGCAGGACAGTAGAAGTACTGCTCCCGAACGTTAAATCCGAGGACGACATCTCCATTAAAAAATTTGAGAACTCCATAGAAATCCGTGCCTTCTCTGACAGGAAAGTTTACTTCGCAATAATTCCGATAAGATTCCCCTACCTCGCAAATAAAAAATTTGAGAACAGCGTGCTGACATTAAATTTTTCGTAAAGGGGGTATGGTGTAGCGGCTATCATAGCAGGCTCCAGACGTTTTGAAACGTAGAAAATTTGCTTTGCAAATTTTCAAGTTTCAGAAAGAAACCTGCGGACCTGGGTTCAAGTCCCAGTACCCCCACCTTTTTCTTTAGAAAAGAAAAACGTGGACGAAAAAGAAATTATGTGCTATCGGAGTGAAACGAAGATAGCACGACGTAAATCGTCAACGGTTTTGACGGTTGCTGTCAGAGCCACTTGCCGGCAATCCGGCTGAAATTTACAAGCCTGATTGCATCGTTTTCTCCGAGCTCTTCTGCACTGGCAACACATATTATGCCAACTGCTTTATTTCCAGCCACTATGGGCACTAAGAGGCAGTACTTCAGCGCAGCGTCTTTGATTAGCATTGAGACTAGCCTTTTTATGTTTCCGTCGGAAATTTGGTCCATTACGAGCTTATGAACGTTTTCCGTTACCAGAGGTTTTTTCTCCTTTAGCACTTTCTCAAGTAAACCCTCCTCAATGATAAGCGCCTCACAGCTCTCAGGTCCGCCGAGATATTCCATACTCATCGTCTCCGCCAGCTCTCTGATTTGTCGATTAGCTGAGCAAGAAACCAGGGCTATCTTTTTATCTTCCTCCTTCAGAACTCCAATGGCAGATGCCTCGTAGTCGAAATCCTCGGCTAAAGCGGCAGTTATCTTCTTAAAGACCACTTCCTTTTTAACTCCAGCTGGCATCTCCTTGATGGCAGACAGCGTCTCCTTCTCTTTCTCTTTCAGCGCACTCTCGGTAACATCTTTAATTACTTCAGCCACGTACTCAACGTCTCCGTTGCTTCTGACAGGGTAGGAGCTTATCTTGACGAATTTTTTCCTGCCTACCCGAAGTCTGCGCTGCTCGCATACTTCGCCGAATACGCTCTCCTTGCGCTTGAAGACGTCAAGTACAGGGCATTGCTCTATGCTGCACTTTACAAGGTCTGTGCAGCGCCTGCCAATTAGTTCTTCCTTTGGTGCCCCAAAAATCTCAGCAGCTCTATCACTTGCCTCAATTATTCTCCTGCTTTTGTCATAGACGATGAATCCGTCCTCCATGTTCTCAAGCAAGGCATGCAGGATGTCTGACCTGAGCGAGACCCCTCGCCCGAGCTGGACCTGCTTATCCCATAAGTAGCCCAGAACCGTGAATATCGGAATAGTTCCAATAACCATCACGCTCAGGTAGGTTTCTCCGGACAAATGCTCTATTACATCGTGGTAGTGGAGGATGTGATACACCCAGTAGGGCGCATTCATCAGCCAGCCGATGCTGGCTATGATTATGCTTGATTTGCGCAGTGCCATGGTATTCTCGTAGTCATTTTGTCTTATATTTTTTGCCTTCTTTCGCAACACTATTGGGTCTCGGTATGAGAAGAGCCACCGACGGGAGTCGAACCCGCGACATCCTGTTTTCCCGCAGCCTTCAGAAAGGCTGGCTATCATTTTCTTTTCCGCCAGCGCTTTTTTTCAAAAGGGCTGTGCTGTTACGAGACAGGCACTCTGCCAGCTGAGTTACGGTGGCATTTTTAACGTTGAGATTTTGACTATTAATTTCTGTTTTCTATCTTTTAACAGATTTATTAAAGTTCTGTTCAGTTCTTCTGCGCTCTGATCAGCTTTAATCATGAGCGTTCTCGGGCAGACGAAGGAGCTTTTCCTTATAACGATGTCGCTCTTGTGCGAGAAAGACAGCTCAGGATGTCCTCTTCCTGTTATGGTCTCGGTTATATTCCCAGCACGAAGAACAACCCTGATTATGCTGTTTTCATCTCTTGCTTTTTGCTTAAATTCCTCGCTCAGTTCAGAAATACCTTTGTCTGCTCCGACTCCTATGATGCAGTCTGCCCTCTTTGTTATCTCTTCATCTTTGGTTATTTCCAGTGTTGTACCATGCTTCGAGGTTATATTTTCATGTCCGTAAGATATAATTGTCTCTACCACAGAATAAATTATGTGTTCCTATAAAAAAATTGTTGGTAGCATGTACGAAGAAGAAAGAATAGAGATGGTCGAAAGGCTGATTGCTTTTGGCTACCTGCGGAGCGAGAAAGTAGCGGAGGCGATGGAAAAAGTTCCACGCCACCTTTTCGTTCCAAAAGATTTGGAGATTCATGCCTATGAAGATAGACCGCTGCCGGTTGGCGAAGAGCAGACCATTTCTGCTCCGCACATGGTTGCGCTCATGTGCGATGCCCTAGAGCTGCGGGAAGACCACAGAGTTCTGGAGGTCGGCGCAGGCACAGGCTACCATGCCTGCGTAGTTGCGCACATAGTAAAAAAAGGCTCGGTTTTTGCTGTTGAGAGGATAGCAGAGCTGGCAGAAAAAGCGAAAGAAAATATGGAAAAAGCAGGCTGCGGGAGAGTCCATATCATCGTAGGCGATGGAACAAAAGGATATGGGAAAGAGGCTCCATACGACAGAATCTGTGTTACGGCAGGGGCGCCTGATATACCGCCACCACTAGTGGAGCAGCTGAAGGCGGGTGGAAAACTGCTCATCCCTGTCGGCTCAAGATATATTCAGGATTTAATTTTAGTCGACAAGACCGAGAATAAAATAGAGAAGAAGAACTTAGGAAGCTGCGCCTTCGTCCCTTTAATCGGGGAGTATGGATGGTAATGTTTGGCGTGCTGGTTTTTATAGGTTTATAAGCTCTGAGTTCACAATATAAGGCCGGAGAGAGATGTTAGAATACATATTGCCCACAATTGCCATATTACTGCTTGTGGTAGTTGTATACGCTTATCTGGATTTAAGGAGGCTCGGAGAGCTTGATAGGGAATATCTAAACCTCATACTGGACAATGCCACGATAGCGATTTTTTCAATCGACAGCGAAGGCGATATAAAGAGCTGGAACAGAGCCTCGGAGAGGGTCACCGGCTATTCGAAAGAAGAAATTACCTTTGACAAATTAAAAATTCTATTTCCAGATTTTAAAATTGACTCAAGGATAGCAAGCCAAGAGACGAGGATTAAGTGCAAGGATGGAAGTTTAAAAACCATGCAATATTCTACGGATTTGATGAGAGATGCCGGAGGCAGCCCGATAGGCGTTGTTTGCGTTGCTGAAGACATAACCAAGAGGAAAAAGATAGAGCAGCAGCTGAAGGAGTACTCAGAGCAGCTGGAGAAAAAAGTAGAGGAGAGGACGAGAGCGCTAATCCGCTCCGAAAAGCTTGCACTTGTAGGACAGGTGGCAGTCGCTCTTGCCCACGAAATCGGCAACCCGCTTACGAATGCCTCGCTTTACACTCAATTACTGCTGAAAAAGGCGAGAGGCGAAGGAAGGAAAAAATTGAGCATAATAAGTGAGCAGGTGGACGCTGCGACAAGCACCGTTAAGAAGCTCCTGGATTTTTCCAGACCGCCAGAATATGAGTTCAGGAAGGTTGACGTGAACAGGGAACTCTCTAGAACTCTGGAGATTATGCAGCCCCAGCTGTCCAAAACCAATGTAAAGGTAATAAAAAATTTGGATTCAGTGCCATATGTTATGGCAGATCATTTGCAGCTCCAGCAGGTTTTTGTTAATTTGATAAATAACGCCTGCCATGCGATGCCTGATGGAGGCAGGCTGCTAGTAAGCACAAGAGTTAAAAATGAGCATGTGGAGATAGAAATAAGCGACACCGGCGAAGGCATTCCAAAGGAGCACCTCGGCAGGATTTTCGACCCGTTCTTCACGACGAAGAAGGCAGGCAAGGGCACCGGTCTTGGGCTCTCGATAAGCCACCAGATAATAGAGCGACACAGCGGCAGCATAGAGGTAAAGAGCGGAGTAGGCGGAGGAAGCACATTTATTGTAAGGCTGCCAATTTTTAATAAAGAGGCTTGAGAAATGGTAAGAATTTTAATAGTCGATGACGATGAGCAAACTTGCAAAGGGCTGGAGGAGATATTGCTCGGGAAAGGTTACGAAACAATTTCAGCAACCTCTGGCGAAGCCGCTGTCAAAAAACTTGCAAAGGAAGACTTTGACTTCGTGCTTACTGATTTAGTCATGCCAAGAATGAGCGGCATGGAAGTTTTGAGGGAGGCAAAGAGAATAAATCCTAAAACGCACGTTATAATAATAACCGCCTTCGCAACGATTGAGAGCGCGGTCGAGGCGATGCAGCAAGGCGCAAGCGATTATATCTCAAAGCCTTTCAAGCTGCATGAGGTGCAAAATACTCTCAAGCGCATTTTGGAGGAATCTAAATTTGAGGAAAAGCTGAGGCAGAGCGCAAATGCACAAAAGTTGAGCAAGGAGTACAATTTAGACATAGATGCGGTTATTAAGTCTCTGTCAAATCCTGTGAGGAGAGAGATCATAGAACTTCTGTGCGAGCACAGCAAATCCAGGTTTACAGATATCAAAGAAGAGCTCGGCATCGAGGACGCAACAAAGTTAAGTTTTCATCTAAGAACTCTGAAAAATGCGAGGTTGGTAGAGCAGGATTCTGAAAGGGTATATTCTTTATGCGCTACTGGAAAAAAAATAATGGAAGTCTTAAAGAGCATTAGTTGAAATATTTTTCAACTTAGTTGAAATTTTTTTCAACAAAAATTATTTATTAATGTATTTGCAAAATCTACTATGCTGAGTAGCCCCCTGGGCTATTTGGCGGTTCGCGAGCTGGCAAGGTCTTAGTCATTTCTCCCTTGCCAGCCACCTCCCCACCTGCAGGAAAAACTTGTTGTAAAACATGTTTCGAGATTGAAAAAAAAACGTTTTTATAATCACAGCGCAAGCTTGGTGCATGGGCTTCAGCACGAGCGCAGTTTTCGTTATTCTGTTTGCAGCAGGCATCGCTGTCGGAGCGCAGCTCTATGCTGCGCTGGACAATTACATATACGCAGTAAGCGACGCATCCGCTGAGCAGAGCGAAGCAGCGCTCTCAAAGGCGAAAACGAGCATAAAAATCGTCAACGTTTCCGGAGACAAAATCTACATAGAGAACAGGGGGAAAACCACGCTCGACCCTGATTACATCTCCCTCGCTGTGGACGATATCTGGCTGAGCAGCGACAAATTCAGCATCCTCGGCGTGGGATATTTTAACGAAACTGCGGTTACTCAGACAAAGCTCGTGAGGGGGGCGTATTTCAACGAAACCACTGCGAATAGTACGTTGACTTTGACTACTCAAAATAAGACAGAGTTTCTTTGGAAAACTGATGAAATTAAAGGCGTTACCGGCTGGTTCAACATAACGACTGTTGAAAAGAGTTTTGTTTATACCAACACCTCCGCTAGTTTTTACTGGCTACCCGGAGATGTTATCGTGATAAGTACGACAGTACCGATAGTAAACAAAACGAAGGTTGTTGAGAATGGAGTGTGGAGTGAGTACTACAATTATACCGGAAATATTCACTATCATCTCGGTCCAATAGAAGAATTCCCCGAGCCTAATAGAAAATGGGGCGATTGTCTAAGCTGAAAGTGGGGCGATAACATGGGCTTCGGCGTTATTGCAATGTTCGTGATAACCTTTGCAGCAGGCATCGCAACTGGCATGGGTTTATTTGCAGCCGCAGACGAATATGCGGGTACGACAAATGCTGCATTTGCTGAGCACTCCAACATTGTTTGGAAGGAAGCGCACAGCGACATAGAGATTGTAAGAATCGTTGGAAACGAGACTTATGTAAAGAACAAAGGCAGCATCGCTTTAAATTCTAATTATACATCTCTCGTTATAGACGATGCGTGGGTTCCGTCTAGCAGCTTCTCAATTTCTGCTCTGGGCTATCTCAAAGACGGTAAAGAAACCAAGATTGTCAGGGGAGCGTATTTTCACGATGGTAAAAACTCGCTGTTCCTCAGCCCGCACTCCAGAAAATATCCGAAGGTGTGGTATTTCTCCTCATAACCCTCGTATAGGAATAGCTCGTTGCCCCGCTCACAGAAATCATTTAAAAGGAATATTCTCCCATTCGACTTTAACTTCGACCTCCTCATACTCTAACCACCCACTTTTTAATTTTTACAGCACTTGAACCCTGGCTCTCTCACTTATTTTGGCTTTCCCGTCCAGATATTTTTCCTGAATATACCACTCCGAGTAACCGCAGGTCATGCAGGCATAGATTTCGAATTCCTTAGAATTTGCAAGAGCCTTTATCAGAGAGTATCTGGAGTCTTTCATAAAAGTGCTTGGAAAAACTTCCTGATGCCCCTTCTCGATATTCGTACCTCCGCATCTCGGGCTTTCTCCCTTATAAGTAGCTATTTTGACTTCCCTGCTGGGTATATAAACTTTTTTTTTCGGCTTCCGAAACTTAGCCAAAAATAAAGTCGGAATTATCCTTTTTTGGCTATTTATAGATAATTTTCTGGGGTTTTTTCAAATTCGGCCTTGCATCCGGGTGCACAGAAATAATAGGTCTTTCCTTTATACTGGGATTTCCATTTTGCAGTTCTTTCGTCCACAGTCATTTTGCATATCGGGTCTACTGCCATGCTTCACCTCCTTTTGAACTTTTTCAGCCTCAGCGAATTCGAGACGACGGAGACTGAGCTGAATGCCATCGCAGCTGCTGCGAGTACAGGATTTAAGAGTATCTTGAAGAACGGATACAGAATTCCCGCTGCTACAGGTATTAGCGCTATGTTGTAAAAAAATGCCCAGAATAAATTCTGCCTTATAGTGCTCATTGTTTTTTTGCTTAACTCGATTGAAGTAACAACTCCCTGTAAGTCGCCTGTTATCAAAGTAATGTCGCTCGCCTCCATTGCAACGTCAGTGCCAGTGCCTATCGCTATTCCGACATCTGCCTGAGCAAGCGCAGGTGCGTCGTTTATACCATCGCCGACCATCGCAACGAGCTTTCCCTCTTCCTGAAGCTTTTTAACTTCGTTGGCTTTGTCCTCGGGCAGAACCTCTGCCAGTACTCTTTCTATGCCCGCTTGCTTCGCTATCGCCTCCGCAGTTCTTTTATTGTCGCCGGTAATCATCACAACCTCCAGGCCGAGCTTGCGCAGCCTCTCCACAGCTTCCCTTGAATTCTCCTTCAGAGTATCGGCAACCGCAATTACGCCTGCCGGAACTTTATCCACGGCAAGGAACATCGCTGTTTTTCCCTCGTCAGATAATCTCTCGGCAGCTTTGCCCAGCTTTTCTAGTTTGACGTTCTCTTCCTGCATAAGCTTGAGGTTGCCGAGCAGCACAGCTTTTCCGTTCACTTTTGCTTTTATCCCCTGCCCGGGGATTGCCTCGAATTCTTCGGCGTCGCTCAGCTCGATTTCTTTCTCCTTTGCCTTTGCGACTATCGCTTCGCCGAGAGGATGCTCAGAATTTTTTTCAACGCTCGCCGCAATTCTCAGCACTTCCCCTTCAGGAAAACTGTTTGGAATTATGTCAGTTACCGCAGGCTTTCCCTTCGTAAGAGTGCCGGTCTTGTCCAGTATTATAGTGTTAAGTTTGTGGGCAGTTTCCAGGCTTTCGCCGCTCCTTATTAGAACTCCATTCTCAGCTCCCTTTCCTGTTCCCACCATTATCGCAGTGGGCGTCGCTAAGCCCAGAGCGCATGGACAGGCTATAATCAAAACCGCTACGAAATTTGACAGCGCAAAGGTCAGCGCAGGCTTTGGTCCAAAGAAGTACCATGCGAGAAATGTTATAATTGCAATCGTTATAACCACGGGTACAAAGATTCCCGCAACCCTGTCGGCTAATCCCTGAATCGGTGCTTTACTACCTTGCGCTTCCTCAACCAGCTTAATAATCTGTGCAAGTGCAGTGTCCTTTCCAACTTTCATTGCCTGGAATTTGAAGGTGCCGGTTTTGTTGAGCGTGCCGCCGATTACTTCGTCCCCCTTTCTCTTCTCCATGGGCATGCTTTCGCCCGTCAGCATGGATTCGTCGACTGCGGAATACCCTTCCCTTACTATTCCGTCGACCGGGATTTTTTCACCGGGTCTGACTATCACCAAGTCGCCCACTTGGACATCTTCCACAGGAATGTCCACTTCCCCTCCATTTCTGACCACTCTTGCGGTTTTTGCCCTCAGTCCCATCAGCTTCTTTATGGCTTCAGACGTTTCACCCTTAGCCTTTGCTTCCAGCAGGCGGCCGAGTATAATCAGGGTTATTATAATCGCAGCCGTGTCATAGTAAGCTGCTGCTTCGATTCCCTTTGCTGCGAAATAGGGGGGAAATAGAGTAACTGCCACGCTGTAGAAATAGGCCGCGCTCGTGCCGATTGCGATAAGAGTGTTCATATCCGCAGTTTTGTGGCGAAGCGCCGCGATGAATCCCCTATAAAACTGGAATCCGACATAAAACTGGACCGGGGTAGCAAGCACAAGAAGCACAAAATAGTTGCTCAGAAAACCCGGCACCCAGAGAAACCACTCCGGGAAGCTTCCAAGGAATATTAAAACGCTGAGCGATGCACCGAATGCAAATTTGGTTTTCAGGGTTTTAATTTCCCTGCGTCTTGCTTCTTTTTCCTTATCTACAGCTTCCTCAGTCACTTCCAGAGCTTTGTAGCCCACGCTCTCTATAGCTTTTTTCAGCTCAGAAATGCTTACATGGTCTTCAAAATACTCGACTGTCGCTTTTTCTGTTGCGAGATTAACGCTTGCACGCACAACGCCGTCGGTGCTTCTCAATTTTTTCTCTATCTTTTCAACGCAGGAGGCGCAGGACATGCCTGCGATTGGAATGGTAACCTTCGCTAATTCGGCAGCAAAGTTAACATTCGCTTTTTCAACCCCTTCTATGCCGGATAACCCCTTCTTTTTGCTCATTGCCTAATTAAAATATTTTTATCGTTAAGTTAAATTGTTAGATATTATGAGATTAATCATCGCTCTTGCAGCTGCAGTTATAGTGCTGTTCTTTTTCACGCAGACTGCTGAAAAGACGCAAATCATGCCTCCAGAAGATTACGTCGAGGTAACGGTAAAAGACGTTCGGATATATGAGAAGGGGGGAGTCGTCCTTCTGGGCGAGAATGCGTCGAGCGAAGTTCTGCCGATATACGTAGCAGTTGACCAGGCACACGAGCTGCTCAGGACAATGCACAATATCTCGGCTGAAAGACCGCTGACGCACGACTTAATTAAAAGAATACTGGACAGTGCGAATATCAAGCTTTCCTACGTCTCCATAGATAGACTGGAAGGGGATATATACTACGCTACCATTGCAGCAGGAAACGGAGCAGCACTAAAGATAGATGCCCGCCCGTCTGACAGCATAATACTCGCTCTGAAGAACAGAATTCCGATATATGCGCATGGGAATTTAATGAAGGAGAAAAGCGTTTTGCCGGAGCGCTTGGAAATTCAGAGTTTCAAGTACGAAACTGTCTGACTTCTTCTGCTATATCTTTTGCGCTGCAGACCTGCAGCTCGTGCCTGATTTCCTCTGGAAAATATCTGAAGTATTCTATGCGGTCGTCTAAGAAGATTATGGCTGCTTTATCGCATTCGCTTCTTATCGCCCTTCCCGTACTTTGCAGTACTTTGTTCAGCATCGGCAGAATCGAAAGCAGGAAGAAAGCTCTTCCGCAGCCGAACTTCTGCTCGTAGTACCTGCTCTTTATCTCCATCTCGAAGTCCGGCACCGGGAACGGAAAGCCGGCCACGATTACGCTGCCTATCACGCTCTCTTTCCCGCAATCTTTCTCTACCGTGTACTCGACGCCTTCAGAGAGCTTGCCCCCCGAAACAGCGAAAACTATTTTTTTATTCTTATTTCTCAGCCTGGCCCAGAATTCGTCGGTTTTTCTGCCGTCGCTGGATTCGCAGAGCGCATCGATGTATTTGCTTACTTCCCTCATAATTTCGTACGAAGGGAAGAAAACAAGACCCGTTTTCGGTGAAGCTCTGTGAATTTTTTTTATCGTAGCTGCATATCTCTTCCAGAGCTCGCTTCCAAATTTTTCCCTGGATTTCAGCCCTGTGTTCAATCCTCTTTTTATCCCGAAGTAAGCGCAGTTTTGCCTCGGAAATATATTTGGTATACAGAAGGTTTCTGCATTTTCCAAGCCATACAAAATTTTATAACCTTCAAGCGGCTCCAGAGTCCCGCTCATCAGCAGGAGTTTTTTTGCCTCTTTGAGCGGCTCTATCGCTTCAGACGGAAACAGCGGCTTTAGATGGAGCTTGCTGCCCTGCCTGAAGAAAATCCAGTTCTCTTCCTGTCTCGCCTGGGCAGCGCCGCTCAGAAAAGAAGCCACTCTAAACGTGTAGGATAGTTTTTTTCCTTTACTCAGCCTCTCTTTCAGTATTTCCACGCCGCTCCTGTGCAGGAATAAAATTTCGTCATAGTCTATAAAATCCAGTACGTCCAGCTCTGAATTTTCTCCCTCGAAAATTGAGTAAACATTCGAGAAATCGCAGCTCAGCTCTTCCGAGGCAAAGTTTACGGTGTTCAAGCTCAGCTGCCTGCCCATAAGCTCCAGGTTCTGCAAATTGTGCGCCTCGTCCAGTATTATGAGCAGCTCGTCCATAGAGGCGTCTAATTTGCTCAGGAACATGCTCCTCAAAAACGGATTTAACAGATAGAGATAGGAAGCGACAACGACGTCGCAGAATCTCAGCAGCTCTTTCAGAACCAGATGCGGGCAGCCGTACCCCGAAACTTTTTTAATTAAGTCAGGATACTCAACATAATTTTCCACCGCAATCGTCTCCGCAAGTTCTTCCATGGCATCGATATTTTCGTTGAACTTTTCCCTGTAGGGGCAGTCTTCTTTTAATTTGCACAGCTGCACGAACTCTTCATAGCTCGTTTCTTCATCCCTGAAAACAGGGCAGAGTTCCTGCTTTGCCCTGAGCTGAATCGTCAGGAAAGGCTCGTTTACGTGCTGAGAAATCGCTGCCATCTCTCGAAGGAAAATTCTGCCCTGCGATTTCGTCCTCGTGAGCACGACGATTTTTTCTTTCTCACTCCTGTCGGCGAGAAAGCCGCAAAGCGCAGAAACAGACTTTCCAGCTCCTGCAGGAGCGCTGCACAGCAGCTGCTCCGAGCGATATATGACGTCTATCAGCTCGTCCTGAAACCTACGATACCCTGGATATGGAAAGTAATTTTCTGGAAGCATGGCTCACAACCTGAATCCACAGCCATAGCTGCACGCACCGCATTTTGCTGCGCTGCCGCAGTGTTCTGGCGCTATTTCTTTATTGTAAATTTTCTCAAAAGTCCTGAAATTCTCGAGCAGAAATCTCTTTCGCTTCCTGTCGTATTTCTGCGCGTAATTTGAGGCAATATTTCCATCCAGATCTCTCTGCACGATTTGGAAAATTATGCTGTTGAACTTCAGCAGACCTGCATAGTTTCTTGAAAATCCCTCGCAGTAGCAGGAGAGCTGAAGTATTTTACTCTGGAAAGGCCCACTCTTCGCAGCCTTTGATACCCTGTCATCGATAATGTAGACGTCGCCGCTCTTGCGTATTGCTTTGTCAATTCGGCCCAGATAGGCAAAGACGTTTTTATTACTTCTCAGGATTTTTACCTTAAGGGATTCTCTGGGAATATCCAAATCCACCCGCGGGTCTGCGAGCTCGTCTCTCGTTGCCTTCACTCGCGGTATCAATTTATCCAGCTTTTCCAGCTTCTGATGAAGCTCGCTGCCGGCTCTTGCTGCTTCCGTTATTCCGGGCTTTATTCCCAGATGAAAGTAGTTGATTATCTGAACTTGGCAGTAGCCCATGCACTCTGCGAACTTGCTCATAGGTACGGCTACGAACATTTCAATCCACTCCTTTTGTCAGCACTTCGCCCGAACTCGTTTCACTCGTTCGTTCTCGTGCCGACACCCTGGTTCTCGTCGTGTCTTGACCCAGTCTACACTTGCTTCTGCAAGTGCAACTCTGGGTCTCGGCACGAGCAGCCATTCGATTAGTCTCGTGCGAAAAGCTTGGCTGCGAAGTGCTGAGAATCGTGTCTTCACCCTAAAGAAATATTTAACTATTGGTAGAGCACCGGAAAAGTGATTTTCCGGCTGGACTTCAGGTTTGGATTATCAATTCGTTAGCTGTAGGTTATTTCGTAGGCGTCTTGTCCCTAGAAATCGCAGAATACTTGCAAAGAAGAGGGGGAGTGATTTAGAAAATTTTCCCCTTCAACCTATGCAACGCAGTCCACCAGTTAAGCTTCACAATCTCGTAGAACGTCCTGAGGCAGAACCAGAAGCTACTCCACCTGGAAATCTCAATCTCCCTGATTAGATATTTCAGCTCGTAAGCCCTCCGAAAATGTTTGGCGCTAACGTATCTGTTCCGCCCTATTTCCAGCTCGAGCTCAGCTAACGCCGCCTTAGTTCCTCTGCCTACTGGTTTTTTCAGGTAGTACAGCGACGCTTCCACAGAATATATAGCCGCCTTTATCACCATCTTAACCGCCGTTCGCGGCGCGAAGGGCGAGAGCAGCATTGCGAAAAAGCCGAGGTGGTGGGGTATGAGAATCGCCTTCAAGCGCTCGTGCCAAGAGATTTTTAGCTCGATAGTTTTCGTAACGTCCCTGCCGTAAATTACCTTTCCTTCTGTTTTTATCTTGGTGAAGAGCAAATATTTCGGCGCCACTAAATCAAGAGCCAGTCTAAAGAATGGGTCTTTGAATTCCCCTTTCTCCCAGTCCACGTCCTCCGGACCGAGAACCTCGAATGGAGCATATAACCTCACTTTGCGCTGACCTTTTTTCAAGAGCTCCTCGACTCTATTGCCAGTTTCCCCGCTGGTGGAGCAGACCTCTTTGAACCGAGTATCGTGCTTCTCGTCCAGCTCCCAGAACAGCTCTTCGGCATGCTTCTTGATTTCGTCTTTTTCCGCTTGATTCCACACCTAGATTATCACGTCCACGTCGCTTATGCCGCGCTTCCACTCGCCCCTCGCTGCTGAGCCGAAAAGAAGGATGAAGTCTATATTATGGGCTGCAGCCAGCTTTAAGGCAAACTCCTCTAGAAAATCCATTACCAGCTTTTGGTCTGCTGCCTCTAAATTCTTGCTCACATCATCACCACAGGAGCTTTTCAAGTCCCAGACAAGCCAGGCATGCATTGACATCGACGGCTTTGTAAGAGAATTCTAAATGCAAAATATTGGAAATAAAAAACCAATTATTGCGCCTTTTTGCCAAGCCTTCACTTCTTCCACCTCCTATAACGGGTCACCAAATATCCAGCAATACCACTCAAGACAGCGCGAACTGCAACTGGTATTAGTAGAACAAAAGCCCCCAACAAAGAAGCAATCGGCGCAAATATCGGGGCGAGAAAAGTGTAAAAAGTTAGGAGGACTATTGCCGTCGGCAGGGCGAGGATGAGGATGATGATATGGGGTATTCCTAGAACAGTGCCGCTGCTTTTGGCTACTAAGAAAGCGAGGAGACTTATGATGCCCCACAACGCGCCTATGAGAGTCCACTTCCTCCAGAGGTTCATTCTATATATCCCCCTTCCTGAACCGTGCCATAATTTTTTTGTTTTTCTCGGGTGCATATCCCCATATGAACTCGTTAATTTCTTCCAGCCACTCCAGTTTCATTTTGGCTGGCATGCGCATCCATTTTCTTAGGCTCTCCTCAGTAACTGCGTAAGGGAACCCTTTTCCGGTCATTATTTTTCCCTCAATCTTTCTTCTCCATGAAAGCACCTGTCGCACTCCCAGTACTCGAACTTGTCGTATTTGTCATGTTCAACAACCGTTACTTTCCCTAACCCCTCGATTTCTGTCTCGTAAAGTTCGACCTCTTTTGCTCCTTCAACTGGAACCTTCACCTCCCCAAAATAATGCCCCCCTCTATAGCTTCTGTCCTTTGCAACCTTAATATCGAGTTCCGCTCCGCAAACAGAACAATTCCTCTTCATAAAATATTACCCCCTTTTGAGGAGGGGCAACAGTATCTTGCGCCATTCATCCAAGCTTGCATGTACCCCACCTATTTCTAAGAACCTGTCATCATAGTAAATTTCAATGCCGTTGTCACAATCCCCGCATTTCAGAAGATACCTAGGAGACATCCTTTTATTCTCTTTCTTTTGTTAAATTTTATTGTCATTTTTACTTACACTAAAAAATGCAGCAATATAAACCTTTCAGAGGTATTTCAAAACCAGAATTTTATGAAGCACTCGCAAAAGGCAGTAAGAATTTTCTTTAAGTCGAATAGTAGGAGCGTCCATTAGTCGCTTAGGGGAACTTTATTTATTCCTTAGATTGACCAATTTTTAAAGATTTCTTATGTCTACCAATAACTAAAAAAATATGAGTTCGACAAGCTAACAATTGGGTTTTCCTATCTTTGAAATAAATCGTATATTCAGCTTCTCTATTACAAATTTGACATTTATTATTCATTTAGTTCAACCAACTTTCAAGCCATAGTCACATCGATAAATGATTCCAAGGAAGTCATTGCTTTTGAAATTGCAACCCACGATATATTTAATCTTTTAGAGCGCTGGAAAAGTAATCGTTTTCAAAATCCCTAGTTTTTACCCATCCACCTCCTGCATATACGGCTTAATATCTATCAGCGGCTTGTTGTCAATCCCTAAGTTTTCAACATATATTTCGTTGTTTTTTATGCTTTTGACTTTTGCGACGCAGAGTTCGAGCGGCGGAGCCCAGTACAGCAGGATTATTTTTTTATATTTTTCAATACCTTTGATGCCGAGTGCGAATTTTTCGTGGACGATTACTCTGTCCGACTTA
>JACRDW010000022.1 GCA_016212785.1 Methanobacteriota archaeon
ACTTCCTGTTTCCTATGCCAGAAATTTAATTCTTGCACCTTATCCAAAAGTTCCCTTCTTAACATGATATATCATAGTGTATCATTTATATATAAAGCTTTCTATTATAATGTATCATTTTGAATATTCCAAATTTCATATAACGGTTGGCGGATAAAAGAAGTTCCGCTGAAAGCGGAATTTGAGCAAAATGAAATTTTGCCTTTTATCCGCTGTTATATGACCCGAAGGGCAAGGTTGCGAAGCGACCGCAGAGTTGCCCGAAGTCCGCTTTTCAGCAACATAATTCATTTCATACACCCTCATTCTGCTTTTTCCCTTTCAAATAAATATAGGAGTATATTAAAATCAATGCCCCAAAGTTCAGCACAAGAAACCACAAGTCTTTCTCGTAATTTATTATTCCATCGATGCGGAACTCGGTAAGTGGGTAGAAAAGTGCAGTTCCAGGCGGATAACCAGCGTGGCTGCCCTTGTGTGTGACTAAATCCGTGAACACGTGCAAAGTCGAACCAAATATCAATGGATAATAATAGCGCTTCAAATAAAGCGAAGCGAGGACAAACAGAATCCCAATCACGAGCAAACTATGTGTTGCGAAGTCTATGCTCCAGAGCTGGCGCATGGCGTCAACGTTGTAACCCAAAATGTAGAGTGGCATTACAAGTGCTATAGGAAAGTCGGGAAGAATTGCAAACGCAACACCTTGCCACCGCCATTGTTTCTTCCTGAAAAGCAAATTCGCCCAGAGAATGTGGGATAGGAAATCCATAAACAATACTTGGAGATGATATTATAAATTTGTTCGTTTCAATGGCGAGGCGAGGGCAATTTCATATAACTCCTTCATATCCGCAGTACTTCGCACATCCTTCCATTTCGGCAGTATAGGCGAACTTCACTTCACCCTTGCCGCCGCCTTCGCTCCCTTCTTCTCCTTGAAAATTTCGTATGCCTCGTCTGGCGTTGCGCCTTCGTGGACTACTGCTTTTACCGCCTGTATCATCGCAACTGGATTCTCTGATTGAAAAATGTTGCGCCCCATGTCCACGCCTGCCGCGCCTGCTTGCAGCGCTTCGTAAGCCATTTTGAGTGCGTCTTCCTCGGGCAGCTTCTTGCCGCCGGCGATTACTATGGGTACAGGGCAGCTCTCCACGACTTTTTCAAAGTCCTCGCAGTAGTATGTTTTAACGAAGTGCGCACCGAGCTCTGCGGCAATGCGGCAGCAAAGCGCAAGGTAGCGAGCGTCCTTGTCCTTTCCTCCGAGCTCCTTTCCCACAGCAGTAACGGCGAGGACAGGAATGCCGTATTCCTCGCCCCAGTCCACGACCTGGGCTAAGCCTAAGAGCGTGTCTCTCTCGAACTCCGAGCCTACCATAATGGAAAACGCCAGTCCTGAGGCGTTGAGTCTTATCGCATCTTTTACAGAGGCAATTATTCCCTCTCTGAGAAGCTCCTTCCCTATTATGCTCGTTCCGCCTGAAACGCGGAGCACGATTGGTATATCGCTGTCCGGAGCGATGTAGTTGCGGAGCGCGCCGCGCGTGAGCATCAGCGCATCTGCGTAGGGTATTAACGGATTGACTGTTTTGTCTAATTTTTCTAAGCCGGTGGTAGGGCCCATGAAGTAGCCGTGGTCAACGGCAAGCATAACGGTGTGTCCTGTTTTCGGCTTGACTATCCTCGCCAAACGATTTTTCAAACCCCAGCTCATTCAAACACCTCCTTTTTAACAATTAGATAGCCTTTTTCTATTAGCCAGTGATGAAACTGCCATGTGGTATATTTGCAGGCAGTTCTGCAAGTTTGTCTTATTATTTCGTATTCTTCTGAAGCTTTCTCCTTTTTGTTCAGCTCAATTTGCACGGGACAGCGAACGCTGTTGCAAAATTCTCTCGATTTATACTCCACATACCCCTGGATTCCCATAATAAGAGAAAAAGCTTTAAAATATATAAAGTTTTATGCAGTATTTTCCAGCCTCAGTTTAATATCAGCACAGGACAGGCAGCAAGTTTCATTACCTTTTCAGCGGTGCTTCCAAAAACAATGTCTTTTAACTTCGAATGTCCTCGAGCACCAATTGCAATTAAGTCGTAATTCTTTGCATGCTTCATAATCTTTTCAAATGCGTTCCCCTGCTCTATCAGCGCTTTAATCGCATGCTTTTTTCTGAGAGGATACCATGCT
This sequence comes from Methanobacteriota archaeon, assembly GCA_016212785.1. Lineage (GTDB taxonomy): Archaea > Hydrothermarchaeota > Hydrothermarchaeia > Hydrothermarchaeales > JACRDW01 > JACRDW01. The sequence goes on from JACRDW010000022.1 coordinate 2,191, forward strand.
TTAAACAATACTTTTTCGGCAGTCAAGTAATCTCCCAGCACACCAAATACGTGCAAAATAGTGAGCTCTGCTTTTAAATGGCGGCACAGCTCAGACGCATGCGCTAAAGCTTTCTTTGCGCACTTGCTTCCGTCGTAGGCAGCTAATAATTTCTTTATCTCTCTTTTCTCTTTCACGACTATCAGCGGTTTTGCAACGTTTTTTATCACTTCTTTTGTGATTTTTCCTCTTTCGCCCATGACAACCAAATCTGCATTCTTGTTCGCGTACTTCGCTATCTCCCTTGCCGGCGTACCTCTTACAGTAGCTATTGCATACCTTACGTTATTTCTTTTGCATTCCTTTGCTGCTTCTTCACTGACTCTTGAAGGCAGTCGGTCGTCGTAAACACAGAGCGCTATTATTTTTGCGCTGAATTTTTTTGCTATATATAGTGCAAATTTCAAGGCAGGCCTGCTGCGCTCGGAGCCGTTCATTGGAACCAAAATATTATTGTACATTTTCCTCCCTCATTTTTCCAGCTTTCTCTTCAGCATCTCGAGCACAGTCTGCGCATCTGCCCTTCCTCGCGTCTTCCGCATCACGCTGCCTACCACGAAATTTAGTGCCTCGACCTTGCCGCTCAGATAGTCCTGCACAGCTCTTTGATTCTCTGCAATCGCTTCTTCCACAGCTTTCTCAACCACGTCTTTCTCTGTGATTCTCTTAAGTCCTTTTTCTTCTATAATATGCAAAGCCGGTTTATGCTCTTCGATAATGCCCCTGATGACGAGTTCCCCGCTGCTTGCAGTGAGTTCTCCCAAGTTCATTGATTTCAGTATAGTAGTTATATCCCCGGCTGTAAGACCACTTTCAGAAAAGGTTTTGTTGTCAAAGTTTAATTTTTTCTTGATTATGTGCCTGAAAAACGGGGCAGCTGTTTTTGGGTCTATTTCCTTGCATACTTCTTCGAAGGCGTCTGCCATTTCAATCTCGCCTGTTATAGCCCATGCGTCGTCTTTTTTAATTCCGTACTGCCTGATAAATCTCTGCTCTTTCAGGTGCGGAGCTTCGGGCATGGTCTTTTTAATGCTCTCGATTTTTGCACTCGTGATAACAAGCGGGGGAATATCCGGGTCCGGAATATATCTGTAATCTTCAGCCTCTTCTTTTACCCGCATGGTTTTTGTAATCATCTGAGCTTCTAAGAATGCTCTCGTTTCACGCTTCACAGCGACTCCGCGCTTGCGCAGATTTTTCTGTCTCGTGATTTCGAACTTGAGTGCCCGATACGCACCTTTTATCGAGTTTATGTTTTTTATTTCGACTCTCGCTCCGCCTTCGATGGAGATGTTCGTGTCCGTCCTCATCGTGCCCCCTTCGGGGCGCACTTTACCAGTGTAGGAGAGAACCTTGGTGAGCTCTCTAAGGAAGTTTCTCGCATCTTCAGGGCTGTATATCTCAGGAGCCGTAACTACTTCCACGAGAGGTACTCCGGAGCGGTTGTAGTCAACTTTTCCTGTAATCGGGTCGTACTTTCCAGGGTCTTCCTCGAGGTGCACCTCCCATATTCCGATGCCGCTGAGACTTCCGTTCCTGCCTATCGGCAGTGAAGTGCGCTGGTAGCCGCTTGGAAGGTCCGGATAATCATAGTGCTTGCGCTGGATGTAGATTGGTTCTTTAACAATCTCGCAGTTCAGCATGAGCGCAATTTCGACAGCGGCATCTATCGCATCCTGGTTGACCGGATACGGCTTTGCCCCGGGCATGCCCGTGCATACCTCGCACACATGGGTGTTCGGAGGAACGTCTCGATAGTTAGTCGGCGAATCGCAGTACAGCTTGGTTTTCGTGTTCAGCTGCTCGTGAATCTCGAAGCCGATTATTACTTTCATTTCAATCCACCTCTCAGCATTTCGTTCCGACTCGCTCTGCTCGTCGTCCCTCATGCCGAGACCCGTTATATTCGCTTCTCGTCGTGTCTTGACCCGCTATTGCTCTCAAGCGCATACATGACATTCAAAATCCTCTGCTCCTCGAGGGGCTTGCCCTGTATCTGGAGACCCACAGGTATTCCTTCCGCCTCTCCTGCTTTTATTACGCCTCCCGGTATTCCCGCAAGATTCGCTGGCACTGTCAGAACGTCATAGCCGTACATGATGAGGGGGTCCTCGATTTTTGTGCCCAGCTCATGGGGCAGCTTGGGCACGGTCGGACCTGCGATTACATCTACTCCGCTGAGCGCAGCAAGCAGTTCCTGCTTAATCAAGCTGCGAAATTGCAGCGCTTTTTTGTAATATTTTCCAGAATATTCCTTCTGGCTTATGTATTTTCCAAGCAGGATGCGCCGCAAAACTTCCCGACCGCAGACCTCTTCTATTTTGTAGCCGTAGCGCCGCCCATCGAACTTTCGAGTTGCAGAGAAAAATTCAACGAATACCGTGAGATAATAGGTGGACAAGCCCTTGCCCAGGTTAGGTAGCTGAACATCGACGATTTCTGCGCCGAGATTTTCCAATTTTTTCAACGAATTTTTTATGACGCCCATGATTTTGGGGTCTGTAAATTCTTCGAACTCTCTCGCAAAGCCGATTTTATAGCCGGCTATATTCCTGCTCAAATTTTTCGAGTACTCCTGCTTTGGCACGTTGATAGTCGTGCACTCCATTGGATTGTAGCCTGCTATCACTTCTAGCATAAGCGCTGTGAAGTAAACATCTCTCGCAATGGGTCCGATTTGGTCAAGGCTCATTGCAAGGTCGATCAGCCCATATCTCGGCACTAAACCATAGGTTGGTTTCAGTCCTACTACGCCGCAGTGCGATGCTGGGTTTCGAATGCTGCCGCCTGTGTCGCTCCCCAAAGCAATGTCACAGAACTGCGCTGCAACTGCTGCTGCGCTTCCCGAGGAAGAGCCCCCCGGAATTCTGCCAGGAGCAGCAGGATTCTGAGTTGGGCCGAAGTAAGAGGTTTCTCCAGAGCTGCCGCAGGCAAACTCATCCATATTCGTCATTCCGATTATAACTCCGTCCTCTCTCTTTATTCTCTCGATGACGGTTGCATCGTAGGCAGAAACGTAATTTTCCAGAGTTTTCGAAGCGCAGGTCGCCCTCAAGCCCCGAACGTTTATGTTGCTCTTTATCGCTATCGCAAGACCTGCAAGCGTGCCTGCTTTGCGCTGCTTTATTTTTCTGTCAATTTCTCTGGCTTCCTCCAGAACGTTTGGATTCAGTTCGATGAAAGCCTTGATTTTTTTATCCTCTTTTTTTATTTTCTCGAGATAGCGGGAGACTTTTTCTTCTGCGTCCATCTACTCAACCCACTTTCCAACTTCCATTATAAAGCTCCCCTCTTCGTCCAGCTTCGGGGCATTCTTTTTAATAATTTCCCTGAATTTTTTATCAACCTTCGCCTCGCCGTCGCTCCGGGTTATGTTTATGTCTTCGACAACGTAGTAGGTCTCGCTCAGGTTAATTTCTCCCAATGCCTCTGAAAGTTCTTTCAAAACTTTCTCTGCCTCTTTCTGGACTTTCATTTTCTCACCTTACTGTTTGCTTGCTTTGTTTATAAACTTCGCAGGTATTCCTCGATGCTTTTCCCCTTTTCTTTTGCAATTTTTCTCAGCGCTTTGTCAATGCCCGTCGAGTACTGAACTGCTTTTTTCTCCCTTGCGTAAATGAACTCGGGCAGACCGCGCTTCCTTGCGACTTCTCTCAGTATGTACTTTCTTATGCCGTCTTTTATTTTCAATTCAGCTGGAATGCTGAGTGCAACTTTAACAACCTCGCTGTCTAGATAAGGAACTCCGAGCTCAAGAGAGTTTGCCCCTGCTATTGCAATATCGCGAAGTATATTTGCTTTTAAAAGCTCTTCCAAGTCGCTGCGAAGCGCCTTTTCCAATTCATGTTGCGTCATTCTCAAGTATCTATTGTAACCTGCAAAAAGCTCGTCCGCACCCTGACCTGAGAGCGCGAGTTTGTGTCCATCTTTTTTAGCTTCCTCGCAGGCAATGTAAAGCGGGATTCCGATTCCGACGTGCATTGCATTATGAGAGTTTATCGCAGCGATAACTTTTCTCGCATAGCCCTCGACTTCCTCGATGTTAATCGCTCTAATTTTTATTTCATTAAAATTTGCTTTTTCTATTTGCGCAAGCTCAGCGCAGCCGTTAATGCCTACTGAGTAAAGCGTTGGCTTTTTCCCCAAATCCTCGCAGAGCTTTGCTATGAGAGAGCTGTCTACACCTGCTGAGAACAAAATTCCGAATTTTTCAAAGCTGTGAGTTGCCCTCGTGACAGCTCCAGCAATCGCAGCATCCAAGTCTCCAATCCAGTCGGTCATGATAATAAGAATAAATCGCAAGATTTAATTACCTTGCGATACTAAAAGCAGTGCATGAAAAAAGTAAAACTGTTTATTCCGGGTCCGGTTGAGCTCTCGCAGGAAGTTTTGCTTGCGATGGCGCAGCCCTTAATCGGGCATCGAACCAGCGAGTTTGAGGAAATGCTCGTCCAGTGCTGGAACGATTTGAGGGAGATATTCCAGACGAAGAACGACACCATACTAATCACGGGCTCTGGCACGGCTGCAATGGATGCTGCTGTGGCGAGCACAATCAGCGAGGGCGATGAATTCGTCTGCATGGGCGGCGGAAAGTTCGGAGAGAGATTCAAAGAAATTGCGCAGAGCTACGGCGGAGTAGCAAGGGAAGTGAAGGTGGAGTGGGGAAAGACCTTTGATGCAGCGCAGGTTGAGAAAGTGGTTAAAGAAAGCGATGCGAAGGCAATAACCCTGACGCACAACGAAACTTCGACAGGGGTGCTGCACAGCGCAGAAGCAATCGGCAAAATTGCTAAAGAATATGACCTGCTTTTCATAATGGATGCAATAACCTCTCTCGGCGGCGATTACGTAAAAACTGACGAATGGGGCGTTGATCTATGCGTCGCAGGCTCGCAGAAGTGTCTGGGAGCTCCCCCGGGCTTGGCAATGCTGAGCGTAAGCGAGAAAGCATGGGAAGTAATTCTGAACAACAAAACGAAAAATTATTACCTGAACCTTGCATCCTATAAAAAATCTCTGGACAAAAAGACTACTCCTTTCACACCTTCTGTAACTCTGGTTTACGGTCTGCATACGGCTTTGAAAGAGCTGAAAAATGAAGGCCTGGAAAACAGGATAAAGAGGCACAGAACGCTGGCAAAGGCTGCGAGAGAAGCGATAAAAGCTGTGAATTTAGAGCTTTTCCCAGACGAAAGTATAGCCTCGAATACGGTTACTGCGATAAAAATTCCTCAGGGTTTGACTGACGAGGACATAAGGGGGCGGCTGAAGAAGGATTTCGGAATTCTGCTTGCAGGCGGACAGGAGCACCTGAAAGGGAAAATCTTCAGAATAGGGCACATGGGAAACGTGGGCTACCTGGATTTAGTCGAAGTGATTTCTGCGCTGGAAGTCGTCTTGAAAAAAGCGGGACATGAATTTGAGTTGGGGGGCGGAGTAACAGCTGCAGAAGAAGTTTATATATACTCGAAGTAATTTTATCCCATGAATTTACCCAGGATAATTCTGAGCGGGACTTCGAGCAGGGCTGGAAAGACTCTGGTTTCCATAGGATTAATGCGGGCTCTGCGAAGTAGGGGCTATAAGGTTCAGCCTTTCAAAATTGGTCCTGATTTTATCGACCCGAGCTATCACAAATTCGCTACCGGCATGCCCTCGAGAAACCTGGACAGCTACATGATGAAAAACCGAGACATAGTCGAGGTTTTTCAGAGGAATGGAAAGAATGCTGACATGGCAGTAATCGAGGGCGTTATGGGGCTGTACGACTCCCACGATGCGATGGATGAAAAAGGCAGCACTGCAGAAGTTGCTAAAATACTGAAAGCGCCCGTAATTATAATTGCAAATGTTGAGAGAATTTCAAGAACCGCTGCAGCCTTCGTCCTCGGCTACAAGCTGTTTGACAAAGCCGTGGACATAAAGGGAGTTATACTCAACAGAGTAGGAAGCGAAAAGCACGCACAAAAAGCAAGGCTGGCTGTTGAGAAGCTCGCACGCATGGAAGTGGTGGGGGTAATGCCGCGAAGCGAAAGCGCAAGAATACCTGAGCGCCACTTGGGCTTAGTGCCTGCACACGAAATGAAGGCAGTTGAAAAATTGTTCAACTTTCTCGCAGAGTTCATCGAAACTTACGTTGACGTAGATAGAATATTGGAAATTGCAAACGCTGCATCTGAGCTGCCGGAAGTTAAGGAAAATGCGCTTTATCGTCCGAAGAATAAATATAACGTAAGACTCGGAATAATGCGGGACAAAGCTTTTACTTTTTACTACGAAGATACTCTGGATGCCTTTGCGGCGAGCGGAGCGAAGCTGATTTACATAAATTCGCTTAAAGATAAAAAGCTCCCGGATATAGATGCGCTTTACATAGGGGGGGGCTTTCCAGAAATTTTCGCAGACGCGCTGGAGCGCAACAAAAAACTGAGAGAGTGCATATTCAGCTTTTGTGAAAGCGGCAAGCCGGTTTATGCAGAATGCGGGGGCTTGATGTACTTAGGCGAAAAACTTTTAAATAAGAAAAACGAGGAATACGAGATGGTGGGATTCCTTCCAATAACGACGAGGATGCAGGGTAAATTCCAGGCGCTCGGATATGTAAGAAGCGTGGCGGCGAGAGACAATCCGCTGAGCAAAAAAAACGACATATTAGTCGGGCACGAATTTCACCACTCGAAGGTAGAGCTTAACGGAAAAGTTAAATATGCCTACAAAACGATGAGAGGAAGAGGAATAGACGGAAAGCGCGACGGCATCCTGCTCAAAAATACCTTGGCGAGCTACATGCACCTGCATGTGCTCTCCTACCCCAAAATGGTTAAAAATTTTCTGGATGCTGCGGAGTGTCCAAAGAATGCTTAAGCCGGTTAGAATGAAGAAGCTCAGCGCAGTAATACTGGAAGAAAAAAAAGACGATGTTCTTAGAGAGCTGAAGGAAAGAGGAATAATCCAGCTTATAGACACCTCGAATATAAACGAGTTTAGGTACTTGGAGCTTTCATCTGTGCCCTCCTCCTGGGTCCGTGCAAGGGCGTCTGAATATCTCGCAAGGGTCGATAATATTCTGGAGACCTTCAAATCTGACAAGGGTTCATCAATCTTAGGAAACTTTTTAGAAGAAAAAGTGGAAAAGATACAGGTGCTCGAAACATCGCCCTCAAGCCTTTTTGAAGAAGTTGAGGATAGGTTGCGCGGTGTTGCGGACAGGACTGCGAAAATATCGTCCCGCCTTGAAAGCATTAAAAAAGAGAAAGAAGAACTCGACAATGCGAGGGCAACGCTTTCTATTCTGCAAAAACTCGGGGTTGCCCCGAAAGATTTGGAAGGCTATAGGCTGCTCCGCGTACAGGTAGGAATTATTCCTTCGAAGGAATTTAAAAACCTGGAAAAAGATATCGAGGAAATAACCAAGGATTACCTGCTTTATTCGAGCGAGCTGGATAACCGAAATTCTGTTGTCTTGCTTACATTTTTTAAAGAGCATGAAGCCGAGATTACAAAAATTCTGAGAATTCACCGCTTCGAGGAAATTCAAATCCCGTCCAGAATTCGGGGCTATGGTTCCGAGGAGGCTTCTTCCAAAATTGAATCAGAGGTAGCAGGTGTGGAAAAAGAGGAGAAAGGGCTTCTGGAGGAATTGTGGGAAATTGCGGCTAAAGAAAAAAATAAACTGCTGCAGATAAGGGAGCTGCTGAAAGTCGAAGAATTCCTGGACGGAGCGAGCACGCTGTTCGGAAAGACTGCCAAAACTTATGTATTGAACGGATGGGTTCCGAGCAGTCAAGTGGACGAAGCCGTAGATACTATTCAAAAATCTTCAGACAG
>JACRDW010000023.1 GCA_016212785.1 Methanobacteriota archaeon
AACACGTCAACTGCTCCCAGCTCCAGTTATTGACCCGGTAACGCGTAGCTCCTTTATTTATCCCTTCACTGCCATTGGGATGTACACTCCAACCTGGGTTGAGTGGTCTTTAATATTAGGAGCCCTTGCAATCGGGATACTACTGTACACACTATTTGTTAAGCTATTCCCTATGATGGAGCTAAAAGTTGCGGAAATTAAGCTCGGGGCACCCGAAATTACGAAGGCAGCACCTCCACCAACACCAGAGGAGGCTAAGAAAGCAGAAAAACCAAGCAAATGTAATCTGTGCGATGCAGAATTTGGCTCTATGGACGAGTGCTGCGAGCATGCAGAAAAGGAGCACAAGATAGCCCGAGCTTCCTGCGACATGTGCTGTGAGGAAGTTAAAAAATAAATGGAGGTGATTGAGTTGTCCGAAGCGCTATTAGGGAAGGATGCACTGATTGGCGATACATCTTTGTATTTTATACTTTATGTGGTTGCCGCAATCATTGTGGCTTGTTTGTTGGTTATCTGGTATACTGTGCGGAGCGGAATTCGAGAGCATGAATGAGTGCTGCGTTGGAAAAAAGGGAGAGGAGACCTGTAAGAATTAAAAGAAGTGGGAGGTGGCATTTAAATCTTACAGGTTGAAAAAAGTTTAATTTTACATTATATATAGTTTATTTAAAAAAAGTTTGAATGGTCTCGGAATTGAATTCCGAAACTAAACTAGCGTAAAGAATCTGAAAACTCCCAGCGCAAGGAGTATGCCGCCGGTCCATCTCAAGGCCCTTGTATAACCGTCTTCCTGGTGTATAGCTCCTTGAACTGCCAGCAGCAGCGCTACTCCTGACAAAAGCGCTACGAGACCCAGGGATGCGACCATATTTACACGCAGCCCGTCGGTTTCGGGAGTCCAGCGTACTTGCAAGCCTGCTTTGCGGGTCCGCCCGGGAACAGCTTGTAAACGTACTTCAAATTGCCCTTCTCAGCCCCCATGGCTTTCTCTACTTCTTTTACAAGCATCCTTATCGGCGGCGCAATCTTGTACGTTTCGTAGTACTTCCTGAGGAAGTTTATTATTTCCCAGTGCTCTGACGTCAGCACTATTCCATCCTTTGCCGCAAAAGCCTCAGCAGCTTCCTTGCTCCACACATTCCAGTCCTGCAAGAATCCGTCCTCATCGAGAGGTAGCTTTTTTCCTCCAACTTCCAGTTCTGCCATAGAATCACCTAAACAGAAATTTATTAATATGATATATAAATATTTTGATAATAAAAACTGCTATAAGTTGAAGAATATTTTTCCCAAAAGCAGACAGTCAAATTTATATACCAAGACGAAAACCTTCAGAAGGTTAGGTGATAATATGGCTGATGTTTCGGATTTGGCAAAAAAGGTATTTGAGGCTATGAAGAAGATTGGAGCAACTTCAGAAGATTCTCTGAAGACTGCAGACGACGTAATGAAGGCTACAAAGATAGGAAAAGGACAGGTAGCCAACGCTTTGAGCGAACTAACCGGCAAGGGCATTGCAAAGCGCGTTGCTCGACAGAAAAGCGCAGGTTACTATCTGCTGAAAGACCAGCTTTAATCAGGAGGAAGGCGGGAGATAATCGTACCGACGTCTTTAATATCTATGTTTTTGAATTTATAAGCCTGCATCGCCCTCGCAACCGCGTCCAGATATTCGTCGCTCATTTTTTCTAAAATTCCTTTTATTTTTAGAGACGTCAGCAGGACTTTGCCTATCGCAGCTCTCCATCGTCTGTCGTATTCAAGCAGGGTTTTTTCAGAAAAATCGTTTTTCTGCGCTGCTTCTCTTAAAACCTCGGCAGCGATAGTGCCGCAGCGCATAGCGTTGTAGATGCCGCCTCCTGTCAGCGGGTCAACCTGCCTCGCAGCGTCTCCAACCAGCAGCACTCCATTTTCAACGCTTTTCTCCACCGGACCCTGAACCGGCACTGCGCCCGCAACGATTCCGATTACGTTTCCCTGCAGATTTTTTCTGGAGCTTACGAACCTCTTCAGATACTCCAGAGCAGAAGCCGAAGAATCTCTGACGCCCAGACCGACGTTTGCAACGTCATTTCCCTTTGGAAATACCCATGCATAGCCTCGGGGTGCTATCCTGCTGCCAAAGTGAAACTCCAGTACCTTTTGATTTTCCAAGAAAGCGCCGGCAATTTCAAACTGCGCATTCGAGACCATCTCGCTTGTTTGAACGTCAAGACCTGCCCATCGCCCTACCTTGCTTTCTATGCCGTCTGCTCCGACGACGCACCTGCACTCCACCTCGTATTCCTCTCCCAGATGTCTGAGCTTTATTCCCCCCACACTTCCATTGCTCTTGAGCAGTCCGACTGCCTGCGTTTGCACTCTAACCTCCGCACCTGCCTTAGCAGCATATATGCCGAGAAACTTATCAAAAATCCTCCTCTCCAGCACGTAGCCGTTCGGCGTCTCGCTGAGCATCTCAACTTTCGTGCCGTTCGGCGAATAAATATAGACGCCCCTGGTTTCATTTGCTATGAATTTTTTATTGAGCTCGATGCCCAGCTCTCTAATACCTCTTACGCTCGTCGCTTCTCCGCATCTGAGAGGTACTCCTATCTCCGGTCTTTTCTCAATGAGCAGCACATCTACTCCGAGCTCTGCAAGGCGCCTTGCGGTCATGCAACCTGCGGGTCCTGCGCCCACGACAACGACATCATGCTCCATAATACACAGACGTAGGTGGTCTGAACGCTGGTATATATGACCACCTACATCAACATAAACGAATCCAGCACCGCTTGACTGCGCCTGTAACTTTTTTTCTTGTTAAAAACGATTTCTCCGTACTTGCCTCCCCCGCCCTCGACGATTTCGAATTTTCCTTTCCTGAACGCACCTATCAGCTCCGCAACTTTTCCATTCGATTCCTTTTTTATTTCCTCAATTGGAATGTCTACAAGCACTGAAATTTCGCTTCCAAACCTGCTTACGAGCTTCTTCCAGTTCTCCTGAATTTCCGGCGAATAAATGTTCTTAACCTTCAGGGCAAGGCAGAGTATTTCCGCAAGTGGTGCGATTCTAATGTACTTCGGGCGGTGCTCCGGGTGCTTTGGTATCGTGCTTCCAAGCTCTTTTATTCTGTCCCTGACTCCCTTCTTCAGGATGCCGCCGCACTCCATGCAGCGCCACTTCAGCTTTATCGCCTCCTCCAGTTCGTAACGCCTGAAGCACTTTATGCACGCTGTGGAGTGGTACTTTCCGAGCCTTGGGTCAAACCCGACGTTTAAGACTACTTTATTCTCGTTTCTCTCGATGGCTTTTCTTATATTTTTAAAAGTCAGCTCTTTTACCAGAAGCCTGTTGAACTCCCTGCCGAGTCTGTGCGGCCAAGGGGAGTGAGCGTCCGAGTTTGAGAGAAAGGTCAGCTCTTGCAGCTCCTCTATGCAGTCTGCCAGATAAGTGTCTGCGCTTAAACCGAGCTCCAGAAATTTTATCTTTTTCGTATTATCGCCGTAGCACTCCTTAATGCTGCTGTACTCCTTGTATATGCTCGTCCATGGTACGAACGCATGCGCAGGTCCGAGCAATCCCCCGACTTCGTCCACGTAGTCAACAAGCTCCTCGCCGTTCAGCCTCAGGTGCGGTCTGCCGTCCCTGTCGATGTCAACTGAAAATTTCTTAAAAGTTTCTCTCAGGGATTCGGCAGAGCTTATCTCAGGCAGGAAAATCAGGTGGTGCACTCTGCGGGCATCCTCCACCTCTGTCGTAATCACGAACTTGCAATTGCGCTTTTCATAAACTCCATCAGAAAAAGGATTCAGGGATTTTATTTCCTTCAGCCAGGCATGGTGCAGCGCATCTCCGGTGCCGACGACGCTCAGACCCTTCAATGGCGCCTGCTCGGAAATTACCTCAAAATTCATCTGCTCAGAAGTCGCTCCAGAATATTTGCTGTGTATGTGGAAATCGCAGTCGAGCAGCATGCGTTACAATCTACGGAAAAATACTTAAAGGTTATGTACTTTTCTCGATGAACCATATCAGAATTACATCCTGGTCCTTCGGAACATATTTCTCAAACTCGTCGTTCCACACGTCATTTACGTAGAAGCTGAGGCTCTTGTTTACCCCGATGCAGTACGCTGCTATGCAGCTCCTGTTGAAGTGCACCCCTCTTTCGGCGAGGTATTCTCCCAAGGTGCGGTTGCCTGTTAGGGGTATTCTGCCCTCATATACATATACTCCGTTTCTATAGGCATTGACGACGAATATTTGCTTGGGAGGTTGCGGCTGAATTGCAGGCATCGTTTTGGGTGCAGCAGAAGGCGGCGCAGTGGTTTGCGGGGTGCCTGAAAAGAACATTGG
>JACRDW010000024.1 GCA_016212785.1 Methanobacteriota archaeon
CATAATCCCCAGTGGAGTTGTTAGAATTAAAATGCCGAATCCACTTGCAGGCAGGAATCGCTTTTCAAAAATTTCGAAGGTTTTTTTATTCACAGGGTAGCGAGGTCTTATTACTCCGCAATCGTTTATCTTACCAACGAGCTTAACCTTGAATTTTCCTGCCCTGCCGTCCTCGATGAACTCGAATTCGCCTATGTAATCGTGGTCCTGCATAACTTTGAGCACTTTGCCAATCACCTTGGATGCGGGCTTGATAACGCATTCCAAATTTCCTGTTCTCTCATTGTTCTTCAAGTTAGAGAGCGCATCTGCAAGCGGATCAACTAGCATAATACAACCTCACTCGTATTTTTTGAATCCCAGCTCGGCAGCTACTTCCCTGAAGCAGTGCCTGCATACGTATAAGCCGTACCTTCGAATTACGGGTCCGTGCGACCCGCACCTTTTGCACTGACGTGTGCCCTTTCCTACCTTTGTCTTAGGCATTTTCAATCCACTCCTTTTGTCAGCCTCCTCGAAGCTTCGCCCTTCGGACTTGCTTCTCGTCGCCCGACACTGCTGACAAGCGTCGTGTCTTGACCCAATGGGTCTCGGCACGAGCGAGCATTCGTTCTGCAAGAACGAGAGCGTGAGCGACGCTCATGCCATTCCGCAAGGAAGATGGTATTACCGAAGGTAGGCGCAAAACACTTCGGTCTTGCTCACGCAAGCGCCATCTTTCTGACGAAATCTCGCTCCTTCGGGGCGAATGCATTCGTATTTGCCTATATGAAAAGCTTGCGAGCGAAGTGCTGAGATTCGTGTCTTGACCCATTTTTCCCCGAGGGCTTTTTTCAAAAGGGCTCATTTCGAACACTCCTTCAGTCGTTCTCGACCGAGACATTGTATTTTTCTTTCATAAAATTTATAGCCTCTTCTTTGGCAATGCTGTGGCTCTTAGAGATTTTCTTTTGTAAGACTTTTCTCCTCTTAATTCTATAGCCCGGGCGCTCTACGGTCAAACAAACGTCCATCCCAAATATCCCGACCGCAGGGTCGTATCTCACTCCTGGTATATCTATGTGCTCCTTTATTCCGAAAGAAACGTTGCCCAGGTTGTCGAAATTTGTGCTTTTAAGCTTGCGCTCCACCGCATCTAACGCTTTTCTCAAGAACTTTTCTGCCTTCTCTTTCCTCAGCGTAACCTTGCAGGCAATTGGAACGCCCTTCCTTATTCCGAAGGTTGGATTTGTGCTCCTGGCGAGAGTTTTCAACGGCTTCTGCTCAGTCAACTTCTCTAGCAGGTTCTCGGCTTTTGCCAGCTTTTCTCCGCCCTCGCCGACGCCGATGTTAACCGTAACCTTGGAGATTCTGAGCTCCCGCATGACATTCATTTTGCCACCTCAGGAACTGCTGCCTTCTTCTCTCCGATTACAAAAACATAGTCCTCGACTGTCTGGAATTTTTCCTCGTCTTTGCTGAGAACGACGATGTTCGGCTCAGGGCTTCTGGTTTTTTTTATCTCCTCTATTCTGCCTACGCTAGACTTGTGCTTTCCTCCGGTTATGAACGCAAGGTTTTCTTCCTTAAAATGCAGGTGCTTCTTGACTGCATTTTTCTCCAGATCCAAAAGCAGAGTATCATTCGTCTTGTATTCGTCCTTTTCTTTCTTAACCAAAAGGTTACGACCGTCATGCAGGTTCAGCTGAATATTGCCTCCTTTCACGACTGTTTTATTTAATATTTTACAGAGCTTGTACTTTGAGCTGTTTTCTGAAATATTCTTTAAGGTCAGCTTGCCCTTTTTATCAAGTAGAACAATCCACCTCTCGTTAGTTGTAGGAATTTCGACGAGATCCATCAAACCAACCGGAAATTTGAGGTCTCTCCTGATTTTTTTGTCAACAACTATCTTCCCCTCGCCGATTATTTTTTTAGCCTCCCTGCCGGTCTTCGCATAGCCCAAAGTGTCCCTGACCACTAACAAAAGCGGTATAGCCTCCTCTATCTTATGCGGCCCTGGCGCAGGCCTGACTGCGAACTTCTTCTCCTTTCTTCCAATTCTCCAGCTTCTTGGAGCCGCAAGTCTTTTTAGATGGCTCATTTTCAATCCACTTCCTCACGACTCACTTCGCTCGTCGTGTCTTGACCCACGTTATCACTTGCCTTCGGCAAGTGCAATTCGGGGTCTCGGCACGAGCGAGCTCTTTCGCAAGAAAGATGGCAAACCCACCAGCTTCCTTACGGAATTGTGAGTGCTCGAAGCAGCGAGCGAAGTGCTGAGAAGGGCTCATTTTTTACCTCTTTTTTCAGCTTTTATAATTCTAACTTTTGAATGGTGCACTGGATAAAAGCGCTCGCTGCCGTCTGCCTTCTGCATAGTGACTCCTTCTATGGAAATTTTCATGCTCTTCAAGTCTACCTTTATAATCTTTCCTTTGCTGCCTTTGAAGTCGCCTCTCATAACCTCGACAGTATCGCCCTTTTTTACAGGCAGGCTTCTTTTCTTGTGCTCTTCCCTTATTTTGTCGGAAAGCGCAGCACCAACCAGCTTCTGCCTCGTGTGCATTGCAGCATTGTACAATTTTTTCCTCTGCTTTCTAGGTTGCCTCGAACTCATAAAAACACCTAAATTATTATGCTCGCAAGAGTCGCTATCTTGGACCATCTCTCTGCCGCTTCTTTTGCAACTGGCCCCTTGATGTCGCTTCCCTTTGGCTCACCGAGCTCGTTCGTAATCACCGCAGCATTGTCCTCGAAGCTTATTCTCATTCCATTGGGTCTGCGATACTCCTTTCTCTGCCTTACGACAATCGCATGCACCTTCTGCTTTCTCATCTCTGGCGTGCCCTTCTTCACAGAAGCTACTACTAGGTCGCCTATACCTGCCTTCGACATTCTTCTTCTGACTCCTCTATAACCTATGACTGAGATTATTTCTATTTCTTTTGCACCTGAATTATCTATACACTCCAGCCTTGTCCCTGTTTGCAAGCACTTGGTAATGTTGGCTTTTATTCCCTGCATTTCAATCCACTCCTTCGCTCGAACTTCGTTCTTCGCTCAGTCGTGGCTTGACCCTTTCGATTACCACGAAACTTTTTGTCTTGCTTATTGGTCTGCACTCCATGATTTTTACATTATCGCCGACCTTCGCTGCGATGCACTCCGGGTTGTGCGCAGATAGCTTCGACCTCCTTCTTTCATATCTCTCGTATTTTCTCAGGTAGTGGAGGTAGTCTTTCTCAACCACAACTGTCCTGCGCATTTTATCGCTGGCTACTCTGCCTTCGATTATCTGGCCTCTGACTTTCAAATCGCCGTGAAAGGGGCAGTTTTTGTCCTTGCATTCTCCTCTTGGCTGTGTAACATCCACACCTATATCTTTCATTTTTCTCACCAACTTTCAGAAAAGTTGACCATCATTTCGTGGTATTTCCGCTTCGCTACAATACCACTCATAGTTCTTTTGGGGTGATAGACCTTTTCTTTCTAAGAAAAGGGTTATTTTTTCACCCTGTCTTCAGGTCTTCCAACCAGTTCTTTTCCTTCAATTTCTATTCTTCCAAATTTCAGCACTACTTCGCTCTTCGGTATTTTCTTCTCTTTAATGCCGCTGCTCAGCACGAGCATGTGCTTTGTCTCGTCAACGACGATGCCTTCCAGTCCTATTAAACCAGGATTCGTTGCGTGTATTACCCTGCACTTTAGTCCGATTAATTCGTGCCTTGCAACTTCGCTTTTGCGGGTTATCATCTTACTTCTATAAGGTCTTCGGAAAATCCGATTCTCATGAGCATGCTGCGGACCTTCTCTTTATGGTCGCCCTGCAACTCGATTCGATTGTCCTTGAATGTTCCGCCGCACGCACATTCCGTCTTCAGAGTTTTCACGAGTTCTTTTAAGTCAATGTTCCTGTCGTCTATTCCTTCCACAACCGTCATCAGCTTTCCGAACTTTCGCTTCGCTGTGTACACCCTGATTTTCTGCGCTTCTCTGGCAATGTCCTCGCACACGCAAAGTTCCTTCGGCAGTCCACAAACTTCGCAAACACCCATTTATTTGGTTGCTCCTTCCTTTTGTGTTTTTATCGTCAGAATTCTTGCGATTGTTCTCCTGATTTCCTTAATCCGGCCGGGATTCTCCGGCGCTCCACCAGACGCTATCATCGACTTCTGGCGCAGCAGCTCTGCTCGCAGCTCAGCAAGCTTTTCATTCATCTCTTCGATTGACAAATCCCGAACTTCTTCACTTCGCAGTATCGCCATGTGCGCTCACTTTCTCCGGCTCTTCCCTAACTTCCTCTTCTATTTCTTCCTCACTTATTTCCAGCTCCTCTGGTTCTTCCACGACTTCTTCTATCTTCGTTGTCTTCTTTCTTTTTACTTTTTCCGGCTTGATTTTCTTTGTTTTTGGAGCTTCTTTTTCATCGACTA
>JACRDW010000019.1 GCA_016212785.1 Methanobacteriota archaeon
CCTCGTCCTGTATGCAATCTCTTTCTCGAACTTCCTGACCGTAGCCCAGTATAAAAGCGCCTTTGCTGCGTCTGCGAGCCTGAAGCCTCTCTGCTCGATTTCAACCGCACCTATCGCCGCAAGCGGGCGCACTGCATTGCTTACGGTGCTTATGGAGAACCCAAATTTTTTGGACAGCGCGAGCTGCTTGAAATCGAAATGCTTGTTCTCAAGCGCCTCAGTCAGAATCTCCCTGTAGATTATCTCCTTCTTGAGCATGTTTCTTTTTTTATTTTATATATTATTTAAATGTTTCGAATAATATCGAAACATGTTAAATTTTCGTCCCCTCCTTCAGCTCCCTCGCCAGCTTTCGCAGCTCCTCGCATGCTTCGCCTTTTTTTTCGGCGATGAGACTTACAAACGCGCTTCCAACCACGACGCCCTGCGCACCAGCGCTGATTATGCCCCGAACGTGCTCTTTCTTGGATATGCCGAAGCCTACTGCAAGGGGCAGCTTTTTCTGCGTATATCTGAGAGCCCACTTCGTCTTTTCAATCGCCGCTTTCTGCAATTTTTCTCTTGCGCCAGTCGTGCCGAGCAGCGAGACTAAATAAATAAATCCGCTGGCGCTGGGAAGAATTTTTTTCAGGCGCTCTTCGTTGGTAGTTGGTGCGATTAGAAAAATGAAGTCAGTGCCGTGCTTCTCGCAGTGCTCCAGCAGAGATTTAGATTCTTCTACCGGCAAATCACAGACTATCAAGCCGTCCACGCCTGCCTCACCGCACCGCTTTACGAATCTCTCCTCGCCGTACTGCAGAACGATATTGTAGTAGGTCATGAAAACGAATGGAGTTTTTATTCCCCCCCTGCGAAGCTTTCTGACCGTTTCGAATGCAATGTCGGTGTTCATTCCTGCTCTGAGCGCACGGTCTATCGCTGCCTGAATGGTAGGTCCGTCTGCAATCGGGTCTGTGAATGGAATGCCGAGTTCTAGAATGTCAACGCTTTCGACTAGACACTTTATCAGCTTCTCAGAAGTTGCTATGCCAGGGTCACCGAGAGTTAGATAACCAATCAAAGCTCCCTCGTTCTTCTGTTTGAGTTCCTCAAACTTTGCCTCTATCCTGCTTGTTTTCAGCATGCTGATAAATGGTAATCCATAAATTATAAAAGTATCTATGCCAGATTATAGAGAAGGTGGCGGAATGAGCGTTAAAGTTGATGCAGTGCTTTGCATGTCCTGCGGGGGCTGCGTAGGAGTGTGCCCCTCACTTGCGCTTGAGCTGGAAAATGGAATAAAGCTCGTACCAGTGGACGAGGACTGCACGGACTGCGGTATATGCGAGAGATTCTGCCCTGTAGGTGCGATAAAGGTGGATTCTCAAAAGAGGCGATTGCGTGAACGCTGATTACGACGTCATCGTTATAGGCGCTGGACCAGGAGGCTGCCATGCGGCAAGAATTGCGGCAGAGCAGGGCATGCGGGTACTGCTCGTAGAGAAAAGGCCGGAAATAGGAGCGCCGAAGAGGTGCGGAGAGGGGCTTTCTCTTGGGGGAATGAAAAATCTTGGTCTTAAACCAGATCCGAAGTGGGCCATGAACGAGATAAGGGGGGCAAGCGTATATGCCCCGAACGGTAAGAGAATTTCGATAAGATATGAAAATACAATAGGCTATGTTCTGGAAAGGAAGATGTTCGACAAGTATTTGGCTGTACAGGCCGCAAGGGCAGGGGCAAGAGTGCTTGCAAAAACTGCTGTAACTGGATTAATTATAAAGGACGGGTTCGTGAGAGGGGCAAAGCTCTCAAGCTTCGGAGAAAATTACGAGCTGAGCTCGAAAATAGTAATCGCAGCAGACGGCGTCGAATCAAAGGCAGCGAGGTGGGCGGGCATTAACACGACGAACAGGCTTGTAGATATCGACTCCGGATTCCAGTATGAAATGGTTTTAGAATTAGAGGAGCCGGATATGCTGGAGCTTTACTTCGGTTCGAAGGTAGCTCCCAGAGGCTATGTCTGGATTTTTCCAAAAGGAAAGGATACTGCAAATGTGGGAGTAGGCATCGGAGGCAGAGAAGCAGTACCTGCGAAGAAATATCTGGATAAATTCATTCAGGGGCATCCAAACTTAAAGAAGGGGAGCATAATAGAAGTAAATGCGGGCGGCATTCCGGTAGGCGATCCTGTTGGGAAGCTTGCAGCGAATGGATTTATGGTAGTCGGAGATGCTGCGCATCAGGTTAATGCGATTCACGGAGGAGGCATTCACGAGGCGTCGATAGCAGGAATGATTGCAGGAAGGGTTGCCGCAGAGGCTGTAAAAAAGGGCAACGTCTCTGAGAAAGCGCTTGCAGGATACGCGAGAGAATGGAGGGAGAAGAGGGGAAAAATACTGCACAAGATTGTAAAGCTGAGGCAGACGATTGAAAAATTATCAGACGATGATTTAAACATGCTTGCGGAAAATCTCACCGGCGAGGATTTGGTCGAATTCGCAAAGGGCAAAAGATTCCTGAAGCTTGCGAAGATACTCATGCGCAGGCCGCATCTGATGCAGGCTGCAAGGATTTTGATTTAGTACCCAAATATCTCATATATTATCCCGGCGGTTATGAGTATAATAACCACGGCTGTGAAAAACATCAGCGCTCCGAGAAAGCCTGCCCAGAAGCCGTAGAAAAACCAGAATGTTATAAAACCCGCAGCGCTCACAAGCAGAATTACGGGCGTTGGATATTTTGTGCCGAAGTACGAAATTCCAAAGAGAATCAGCAGTGCAAAAATCCACTTGCCTATAACATTGTAAGCGCTTCCATCTGTTAGAAATTTTTTAATCAGCACAGCATTTTTCTCCATACTACAGCTGTGCCCCCTCTCTCTTAGCTACGCTTTCTACGTCCTTGTCGCCGCGTCCTGAGAGATTTATCATAACAACATCGCTGCTGTCGAATTTGTTTGCATTCTTCAAAACCCACACCACCGCATGCGCAGACTCTAAAGCAGGAATTATTCCCTCCTTTTCTGAGAGAACGTGAAACGCATGCAGGGCTTCCTCGTCCGTGGCGTAATAATATTTCGCTCTTTTGATTTCCCTCAGCAGCGAGTGCTCAGGTCCGACTGCCGGGTAGTCCAGGCCCGCTGAGATGCTGTGCGTGGGTAAAATCTGCCCGTATTTGTCCTGCAAAACGTGTGTATAAGTTCCATGCAGAACTCCTTTGCCGCCGCTTGCAAACCTCGCCGCATGCCTGCCTGTTTCTATTCCCTCTCCTCCCGCTTCCACTCCTATCAGCTCGACTTCTTTGTCGTCCAGAAACGGATGGAAAATGCCGATTGCGTTGCTGCCTCCGCCCACGCATGCCACGATTGCGCTGGGCAGGCGATTTTCTTTCTTCAGTATCTGCTTTTTTGCTTCTCTGCCGATTATGCTCTGAAAGTCGCGAATCATCATTGGATACGGATGCGGACCGAGAACAGAGCCTAAGAGGTAGTGCGTGTTTTCCACGTTAGCCAGCCAGTCTCTCAGCGCTTCATTTATCGCATCTTTTAAAGTTCTTGAGCCTGCGCGAACAGGGGTAACCTTCGCTCCGAGCAGGCGCATTCTGAAAACGTTTATCTTCTGCCTTTCCATGTCCTCAGTTCCCATGTAAATCTCGCACTGCAAGCCGAGCGCGGCTGCCGCTGTGGCGGCTGCAACGCCGTGCTGTCCTGCTCCGGTCTCTGCTATAATGCGGGTTTTTCCCATTCTCCTCGCAAGCAGCGCCTGACCCAGCGTGTTGTTTATTTTATGAGCGCCCGTATGCGCTAAATCTTCTCTTTTGAGATAGAGCTTGAAGCCAAGCTCCTTGCTCAGATTTTCGCAGTAGGTGAGAGGAGTGGGTCGCCCTGCGTATTCTTTTAAATAATAGTTCAGCTCGTCCTGGAATTTTTTGTCTTTTTTCGCTTTACTATACGCTTTCTCTAATTCGTAAATCGCAGGCATTAAAGTTTCTGGCATGTAGCGCCCGCCGTAGCAGCCGAATCTTCCGTAGCTGTTTGGATATTTGCCGAGCAACATGCGGATAAATTTATTTATTAAGTAAATAAATTTATCTTCATGATTAGAATCGCCCACTCTCCGGATGCGGACGATGCTTTCATGTTTTATCCGCTTGCAAAGGGCAGGATAGATGCGAAAGGATTAGAATTCAAGCATATTCTCAGCGACATAGAAACGCTCAACCAGAAAGCTCTGGCAGGCGAGTACGAAGTCTCTGCAATTTCGCTGCACGCATATCCTTACGTTGCCGAGAAATATGCACTCCTCTCCTGCGGAGGCGGCGTCGGCTACAAATACGGTCCCGTAGTAATTTCTAAAAAGCGCATCCGCACGCTGCGTGGAAAGACGGTCGCTGTTCCTGGCCTGCTTACTACTGCGTATCTCGTACTAAAGTTGTTCGAAAAGGACTTCACAGCAAAAGTTGTTCCGTTCAACAAAATTATGGATGAAGTAGCTGACGGAGGTGCAGACGCAGGCGTGGTAATACACGAGGGGCAGCTTTTTTATACCGATAGAAAGCTCTCCAAGTTTATCGACCTCGGCGAGTGGTGGTATGAGAAAACAAAGCTGCCGCTGCCGCTCGGCGGCATTGCTGTCAGGAGAGACCTGGGAAAAGAGCTGATGAAAAAAATAGCGCACTGCATTAGAGAGAGCATAGAATATGCTCTGAAGCACAGAGAGGAAGCTCTCGAATATGCACTTAAATTCGCAAGGGGGCTGGAAAAAAATAAAGCAGATAAATTCATTGGAATGTACGTAAATAAATACAGCATAGATTATGGAAAAGACGGAAGGAAGGCAGTGAAATTTCTGCTCTCGAAGGGCTATGAAGAGGGAATAATAACGAAAAAAGTAGAAGTTGAGTTTGTATGATTAAAATAGGCGATGTGGCTGAGAAGGCGCTCAACGGGGAAGAGCTAAACAAAAAGGACGGCTATGCCTTAATGCGCTCAGATAATTTACTGTTGCTCGGAGCATTGGCCGACGAGCTGCGGAGAAATAGCGTTGGCGACGTCGTAACCTTCGTTTTGAACCGGCATATAAATTATACCAACATTTGCACCAGCAAGTGCGCCTTCTGCGCTTTCTATAGAGATAAGAACGACCCAGATGCGTATACGCTTTCTCTCGACGAGATAATGAAAAAAGTCAGGGAGGCAGGTGCACTCAACGTAACAGAGCTTCACATCGTTGGCAGCCATCATCCCGACCTGCCCTTCGAGTTTTACGAGGATATGCTGCGCAGGATAAAGCGGGAATATCCAAACATTCACATAAAGGCATTCACCGCAGCTGAGATAAAGTATTTTTCAGAGATTTCAGGCAGCAGCGTGAAAGAAGTTCTGCAAAGGCTCATAGACGCAGGTCTCGGCTCACTACCCGGGGGCGGAGCAGAGATATTCAACGAAAAGCTGCGAAAGAAGCTTTGCCCAAACAAGGTGAGCGGCAAGGAATGGATGAGAATAATGAAAACAGCGCATTTGCTTGGCTTAAAATCAAATGCCACGATGCTCTTCGGGCACGTCGAAACTCCCGAGGACAGAGTAGAGCACATGCTAAAGCTGAGGGAAGCGCAAAAAAAGAGCAAGGGTTTTCAAGCCTTCATACCTCTGGTTTTCCATCCGCAGAACACGCAGCTGCTGAAAATGGGTTTAGTTAAGACTCAGGCAACTGGCTTTGACGTTCTTAAAACGTTTGCGGTAGCGAGGATACTGCTCAACGGATACATAAACAACATACGCGCCTACTGGATTATGACCGGCAAGAAGCTTGCGCAAATCTCGCTGAATTATGGAGTAAACGATTTGGACGGCACGGTTGTGGAAGAAAGAATAGCCCACGCTGCGGGCGCAGCTACCGAGGAGCGTATGTCAAAGGAAGAGCTTATAAGGCTGATAAGCGAGGCCGGCAGGACACCTGCCCAGAGGACGACGACCTACGAAATCCTCAAGATTTATGGAGGGGCGAAATGAGAATCGGACAGACTTTTTTCAAGAATACTGACTTCATTTACTACGCAATTCAGAAGGGAATCGTTAAATTGGACGAGGCGTTGCAGGGCTCCACGCTGCATACTGCGCATCCTCCGGAACTGGGGGAGATGCTCTTCAGGGGAGAGATAGACGTTGCTCCGGCTTCTTCGGTCATTTACGCCCAGCACTCCGGCGATTTTCTGCTCCTTCCGGATTTCTCGATAAGCGCATTCGGAGAAACGAGAAGCATACTTCTTTTCTCTGGAAAGTGCAATTCTCTGGGTGATTTGGATGGTAAAAAAGTTGCTGTCCCCGGAACCAGCGCAAGCTCCTCTGCACTTCTCCGGATTTTGCTGAAAATCAGGGGCATAGGTGCTGAGGTTGTCCATCAGGGAAAACCTGAAATAAAGAACATGCTCAGCATCGCAGATGCAGCGCTCCTGATAGGCGACGATGCACTAATTGCAAACTCCGGAAGAAATCGCATCGTCTGCGACCTCGGCGAGGAGTGGCGGGCTGCGACAGGAAAAAAGATGGTGTATGCGCTCTGGATTCTCAGAAGAAAGTTTGCGGAGGAAAATCCCGAGCAGGTCGAGAGCTTTTACAGAAAGCTGGGGCAGTCGAGGGAATACGCATACAGAAATATAGACGCGCTTTCCAGGGAGCTTGCTTCCAGAATAAACATAAGCACAGAGGCAATGAAAAAGCACCTCTTGAAGCTGGACTACGGCTTCGACAGGAGAAGCGAAGAAGGACTAAAGGAATACTTCAAATATGCAAAAAAATTCGGAATCATAAAAGCTGTGCCGGTTCTAAATTTTTTTAAGGTGTGAAAATGCTTGAGGATGAGCCGCTGAGCCTGCGAGACGGAATAAAGCTGTTCGAATCCAGCGTGCAGCTGACAGGACTAGTTGCGGACCGCCTGAGAAGGCGCAGCGCAGGCGACGTCGTAACTTTTGTAATAGACAGGAACATAAATTATACCAACGTGTGCATCTCCGGCTGCAAGTTCTGCGCTTTCTATCGAAGCCCTGCGTCAAAAGATGCATACGTCCTAACACAAGAAGAGCTGCTGGAGAAAGTTGCAGAGGCTGTAAAATTAGGAGCCACGCAGGTGCTGCTCCAGGGCGGGCATCACCCCGAGCTGCCTTTCGAATACTATGAAAATATGCTGCGCAGCATGAAAGAGAAATTTCCTCGCGTGCAGCGCCACGCATTTTCGCCGAGCGAGATTGCGCACATCGCAAAAATCTCGGGCAGCGGCATAAAAGAAACGCTGAAGAGGCTCATCGAGGCAGGCTTGCAGAGCATCCCGGGCGGCGGAGCTGAAATTCTCGACGACAAAATCAGGAAAAAAATCAGCCCAGGAAAAATAGACTGGAAAGGCTGGAAGAAGGTCATGGTTACTGCGCATTCGCTCGGTATCCCAACCACTGCAACGATGGTTTACGGGCTTACAGAAGGCTATAAAGAAAGAGTCCGCCACCTCCTGCGAATAAGGAAAATTCAGGAAAAAACCCACGGCTTTACCGCCTTCATACCCTGGAGCTTCCAGCCAGGGAATACTGCGCTTGCAAGGGAGTATAAAATTTCTGATTCAAGCGGAATAGAATATCTGAAGGTCGTCGCAGCGTCACGAATCCTGCTCAGCGGGGCAATAAGAAATATTCAAGCTTCATGGGTGACGCAAGGGGCGAACGTAGCGCAGGTTGCACTCAGCTATGGTGCAAACGACTTCGGCGGCACCATGATAGAGGAAAACGTTGTAAGGGCAGCTCTAGTGAAGGCACACGCCGGAACTAGCACTACTAAGCCATCTGCCGGCGGATTGCTTAGTAGTGGAGCCGATTCGCAATATTTACCGCCAGATGAAATTGTGAGGCTGATAAAAAACGCAGGCCGCAGCGCAGCGCAGAGAGACACGCTGTACAGGATTCTAAAGAGATATTGAGACAGGCAGCACGACGTCCAAAAAAACGAAAACAAAAATCGAAATGCTCACCGCTGCATTTATGTTGAAGAACGCAA
>JACRDW010000020.1 GCA_016212785.1 Methanobacteriota archaeon
AATAGAATGTTTTAAACTTAATGTCCATAAGTTTTTCAGGTAAAATTCTGTTAAGTGAAAAAGTGGCATCAAATTTTATCAACAAGGTTTTCATAGATGCAAAAAAGGACCTCAAAAATTATCGGCGACAATTTTAATCATCGACCATCCATTTAGCACCATGTTATGCAATTCTGTATTTTTCAAGTTCATTCCATTCCATCACTTTCAATCCTCCTCTCGTTTTGGTAGGATAATAAAGTTCATAGCCCTTAGTTATAAACTGGGCGTCAAGCCAATGCCCCTGAGTTATTATATCCCACAAATCGTCTCCTACTATTTCCCCAGCGCTTCCGACTCCAGCGCTTCCACGAAATAAAGTAGTTTCAGAAGCGGTTTCAATAGCCCATGCTTTATTTTTATCTGTCCACACATAAACCCAAGCATGAGTGTTTAAACTATCTCCAACTACAGATGTATCATAGCCGTGCTCTTCCTGCAAATACCTCGCTGTTTCTTGGCTCATATTGCTACAGTCAAAAACGTCCTTTTGATATATATGATCATAAAAATGTTTATCTAAAAGTTTTTGGATTTCTCTTGGAGAAACTTCTTTCATGCTTGAGAATTGGGGATTAGAAAGAATAGTGGCATGGGGTTTTAAATTAAAAGGCTGCCACAGCTTCACTCTGAAGAGCTCGCTTGCAGCCATTGAAACAACCGGATAAACAATAAGAGCTATGATGAGCACTATAAACAAAATCTGCAAAGGATTCGCTTTAAGACTCGCTATAAACATCTGCAAAGCCCCTTTTGGTTCTCTCTTCATCTCTTCCTCCTTTTTTATTTCTTCCATTTTCTTTATTTTTATTCAGCTTCTTCATAAGACTCTGCTCTACAGCAGAGCTTATCTTATTTGTCGAGGTAACCTTATTTCGAGATACTACTAGCTTGCTTCAAAATTAGCTCTCTACGAGTATAAATATTTTCCGAGAGCTTTCAGGCCTGCTTGAATAAAGCTCTTTTTGCTTCGTCTCAAAGCTTTTTTCTCCAACGATAATTCCTTGGCGCAGCCCCTTGTAGCCGTCCCAGCGAGTCCTGCGTAGCAGTCACTCCGTCCTTGGTGTTCCTCTCGTTGCGCTTAATCACCGGGATAGCCTTGAACTCTCTGATCTTGCGGAGCGGCTCTGGCAGGTAGTTCGTCCCGACCCAGGAAGCAATCAGGGCATCAAGCACATCCTTTGTCGATGGCATTTTTGATTTCTTCGGAATACTTTCTATCGGAGCGGATAAGCTTGCGGTTTGTTACCGCACCCTGCTCCCGCTTCTAAAAACTTATATATCACAAAACGCAAAGTATATCAAGGTGAACCTATGAGCTACGCCAAAATAAGGGCCACTAAAGAGCTGTTAGAACTCCTGCCTAAAAAGGTGATAAAGAGTCTGAGAATAATCGAAGGGGAGGAGCTTGAGATAAGGAGTAAAAGGGAGAAGAAAGGTAGTATCAGGGAACTCAGGGGTTTAGGCAAAGAGCTATGGATGGGCGTTGAGATAGAGAGGTATGTTAGAGGAGAGAGGAAAGCTTGGGAAGAAAACTTGAGGATCTGAAAGGGAAGAACATCGTAATTGATACCTCGCCCTTTATTTACTATATAGAAGAAAACAAGATGATATGGTTGATTCTGGAGAGACACATGGAACAGCTTCTGTAATAACGCTGTTGGAGGTATTGGTAAAACCGCTTAAAGAAAACAATGCATTCCTATGAAGGATTTAGGAAAATTAAAGAGATTAAAACTCTGCTTTTGGATGAATTAGAGTTGTAATTCACCTCACCCTGCTCCCGCTTCTAACTTCCCTGTCCAGGGTAACGAGCGAGATTGTCTCGCCGTCTTCTGCTGCGAGCAGCATGCCCTCGCTCTTCTCCCCTCTAATCACCGCAGGCTTCAGATTGTTTACTATCACTATCGTCTTTCCAACGAGCTCTTCTGGCTTGTAGCTGTTTGCGACTCCTGCCACGAGCTGCTTTTCTGCGCCGCCCACTTCGATTTTAAGCCTGAGCAGCTTATCTGAACCTTTTACTGGCTCTGCACTCAGAATTTTTGCAGCCCTTAAATCAAGTTTAGAGAAATCTTCATAAGTTGCTTCTTTCTTGAATAGCTCCTCGTACTGCGTAACCTTGCTCGTTGTCATTTTCAACCTCTCGATGGTTTTGTCGTCCAGCTTCGGGAAGAGCGGTGCGGCATTTCTTATTTCCGTGCCGCTATTTATTCTTTCTCTTCCGACGTCTTCGAGGCTGCCCAATTTGGCACTCAGCTGCTCGCATATCTTCTGGGCACTCTTCGGCAGGAATGGAGAAATTAAAATCGCAAGGTCATAGCAAAGATTTGCGCACACGTAGAGCGCTGCGGCAGCTTTTTCCCTGTCTTCTTTTATCGCCTTCCAGGGCTCGCTTTCCTGGAAGTACTTGTTGCCTCTGTCGCTGAGCTCAAAGACCCTTCGCAGCCCGTCGCGGAGACGAATATCCCAGAGAAGGGCTTTGACTTCCGCAGCATACTTCTTGCCCAATTCAAGGATTTCTCTATCTTTGGCATATAGCCTTGCTTTCGGCACCTCACCATTAAAGTTATTCTGGATAAAGCTCAGCGTGCGGTAGACGAAATTTCCGAGGTTAGCCACAAGTTCATTGTTTACCCGCTCCTTGAACTCCTTCCACTTCCATTCGGTGTCGTCTGTCTCGGGTATCAGAAGCGTGAGATAGTAGCGCCATAAATCGCTGCTCAAGCCCGTGCCCGCTAAGTTCTCGCAGAAGATTCCCCAAGCACGGGACTTTGAAATCTTACCTCCCTCGTAGTTGAGGTACTGCAAACCTGCGACGCGGTAGGGCAGCGCATATTCGCCGTTCGCAAGCAGAATTCCAGGCCAGAAAATTGTGTGGAAGGGTATGTTATCCTTGCCGATGAAGTGAAAAATTTTTGCGTCTCCCTGCCAGAACTTTTTCCATTCGCTTGGTCTGCCAATTTTTTTAGCCCATTCCTTCGTAGATGATATGTAGCCTATCGGGGCGTCGAACCAGACATAAAAAACTTTATCCTCGTAGCCCTTTATTGGCACTTTGACTCCCCACTTTATATCTCTCGTTATGCACCTCGGCTTCAGACCCTCGTTTATCCAGCCAAGAGCAGCACTCACGACCTGCGGAGACCAGATTTTTTCATTGCTCTTTATCCACTTCTCAAGTTTCGGCTGCAGTTTGTCAAGATTCAAAAATAAATGCTTGATTTCTTTGAATTTCGGCTTTGAGCTGCAAATTGCGCATCTGGGGGATTTTAATTCATCCGGGTTGAGCAGCGTTGAGCAGTGCTCGCACTGGTCGCCCCTCGCCTCTTCATAGCCGCACTTTGGGCACATGCCCTCGACGAATCTGTCTGGAAGAACTCTTGAGCATTTTTCGCAGAACGGCAGCTTCAGCACGCCCTCGCTTATGAAGCCGTTTTCATAAATTTTCAAGAAAATGCCGCGCGTCGTTTCGTGGTGCTCGGGCAGCGAAGTTCTGGAGAAGTTATCATAGGAGATGTCAAGCCAGCCATAGATTTCTTTGTGGACTGCGTAATAGCGGTCGCTCAGTTCTTTTGGAGAAATGCCGAGCTTCTGCGCAGCTACCTCTATCGGCGTTCCGTGCTCGTCGCTGCCTCCGATGAATACTGTTTCCCATCCTGCGAGCCTGCAAAATCTCGCAAATATGTCGCCGGGCAGATGCGAGCCTGCGATGTTGCCTATGTGCGGCACGTTGTTGACATAGGGTAAAGCGCAGGTTATAAGGATTTTTTGCTTCGCTACCATGCTCGGAAGTTTATAAGCTCTGGTATTTAAAAGTGCTTTTGTATTATTCTGAAATGTCGGGATATGAAAAATCGCACCGCAGTATGTAAGATAACAGGACAGTACGAAGACACGGGCTGTAATGATTACGAAGTTGACAATAGGATTACAATTGCTATTCCGACGAAAATTAAAAACACAACTACCATAGTTATGGCGTCTTCATCCTTTTTAAATTCGCCTAAAAATTTCTTAATTCTTTTAGTTGTGTCCGATTCATTAATTTCTTGAAATTTTTTAAGCCACTCGGGCATCCTTACAAATAACAGTATGAATATGGTTATTATGATGAAAGCAATTGTTCTCACGAAATGCTCTACTTTGGCTTCCGTCTCAAATTCTATCGCACGGGTTAAGTAGAAGGTTCCATATTCGTTGTTCTACGTTCTTCTTTCTTCGCATAAAATGGGACTATAACCTTATACCTTCCATAGTCTATGGCATCTAATGTGTTTATTTTAACGTAAATTCTCTGTTCGCTGTTTGGAGCGACGGCTATTGAATTAGTTTGTTGTTCTTGAGTCCGATAAATATCGCTTCGTTTTTGGTATTTCCCAAGAATATACCCTAAATCGTCTACGAAGTAGGCATCTATATAATATTCAAATTTCTTTTCGGGATTTTGATTCGTTATTTTGAATCCTAGGTAGACAGGTTCGCCTCTAATAGGGTAGTTAGCAATACCGAAGAAGGTATAAACCTTATATTTTAAAGGCATTTCCAACCAACTTTCTGATTTGAGATTTACGAAGTCCCATCCCATTTTCTTACCGAATTCCCGTCTCTCCGATCCAATGCTAAAGTAAAAAAGATTGTAGTCTTGGGATATGTGCTCATAAACTCCTCCTAACTGCTTTTCTGTCGTAATGTTTATTTCCATGTCTTCTTTGATATTCAAGTTGCTTTGAGAACTTATGTAAACTACCACTGAAAGCAGGAAGAGAACTAAGCCGATACGTAGTTTGTACACCAAACGCATTTTCTCAGTTCTAAATTACATTTAGAATTAATAAATCTTTCTAGATTCATATCACCTGCAAGGTACTACAATTTAAAAGTGCTTTGTCTCTGCCTTTTATAACCCGCAACCTTTATCCCCTCGAATAGTGAAGGTAGTACCATGAAACAGAATCGCGCAATGGACGCACAGCTCAAAAAACTTGTCTCCAAGGCAGGGAAAGATAGCAATGTGTTAGCCGTCATCGTCTATGGCAGCTATGTGGGGGGTGGGGAGTACAGGGACATAGATGTGTGCTTGGTGCTTGACCCAAAAGCTCAGGTAAACGCCTTTGAAAAGCGGCTTGAGTATTCTGAGCACAAAAACATAGATGTCAATATTTTTCAGACTCTCCCTTTGTACATACAAAAAAGAATCCTCCGAGAAGGGATTGTAACGCTATGCAAAGACGAAGATACTTTGTACGACATAGCTATAAAATCTGTAAAGGAGTTTGAACTTTTCAAGCCAAAATACGAACTCTACTTGGAAGGTGTAGCGAATGGATAAAGAGCGCATATTGGCTAAGCTAGATGAAATGGAGCAGTATTTAGGAGAGCTTCAAAGTATAGTACCTGACAGCTTTGAGGAGTATGCGGCAAGCATGGGAACGAGAAGGGCGGCAGAAAGGCTTCTCCAGATAACCATAGAGGCGGTCATGGATACTTGCGCCCTGCTGGTGAAAGAACTGAAGCTTGGTTTGCCATCCGCCGAAGAGGAATTTGTTGAAAAGCTTAAAGGCAGGGTTTTAGAGCCGGCGACTGTTGAGAATCTTAAAAGAATGAAGAGTTTCAGAAATTTACTCGTTCACGGCTACGCAAAAATAGAAGACCAAAAAGTTTTTGAAATTCTTGAGGACGGGCTGGAGGATTTTAAAGATTTCAAGACGCAGGTATTGAAATTTCTTAAAAGTTGTATGGAAAGCTCGGGTATTTAAAAGTGCTTTCTCAGTAGCTCCAGAATTTCCGGTCTGGAGAGTTCAATTTTGCCCTTCGCTAGGGACGTAATTCCAAAACCAGTGGGATAAGGGGAGAAATACTGCCAGTAACTCCAGCTGAAATTGTACTTCTTAAATAGCTCGAGCACATCGCTAATCCAGTTAGCTACATTCGCTTCGGCAGGATTTTGCTGGGAGCCAAATTCTCCAACGTAAATCGGCACATTGCAGCGATTCATGAAATCTACTGCATACTGCATCTTCGCTTCCAGCGCTGCTTTGTCTATTCTTTCCAGGATCTTTTTCTTGTGCCAGCTGAGCGCTATGTAATTATCGCCAGTTGCGTTTTCGGTCTTTACCCAAGCAGAGAAAGAGTATTGCTTCTGGGGACTCACTTTTATCGGCGCGCTTTCCACAAAGGCTTTGCTTGTTTTTTCAAATTTTACCGAGCGCCTGCCAGCATGAGCAAGCGCATCTAATTTAATAGAACCGTCGATGCTCCTGTTGCGCCACTGCATGCTCTGCGAAGCTGCCTCGAAAGAAGGATTTGAAACCAGAGGCGCAGGAAGCTCAAGCGCTGCTGAACCTTCTTTCAGCTCCAAGTCGTCGAACCACGCAGCGCCGCTGTTGTTCGCAGATACGCACTGCGCAAGGACAATCTCCGCATTCGCGGGTGCTGCTGCGCCGAGCGACAGCTTCTGCCAGCTTGCCGTGCTGTTTGCGCTCTGGGATTTTACTTGAGAAATAAACTCGCCCGCAGTTGCTATCTCGCCGGGGTAGGTTACGACTGCTCTGCCGCCCCCCTTCAAGTAATGCGTAAGCTGATGGGGGTAATAAACGTGTATGCTGTACATCGTGTTTTTATCCTCAATCCGCACGAGGGCGAATTCTGTCGTGCTACCCTTAAGCAGCCGCGCATCTTCAAGAATTATAATGTGCTTTGAATCGTTTGAGCGAATCGCTTCTGCGGTCGCGCCCATTACTCTAGCATAAGTATCAACATCAGGAGGTGCTCCCTCGTTCAGCAGGTCATAGCCAGCTATTATTTCTCTGCCTGCGCATCTTTTCGCTATCTTTGCCCAGAGGGCAATAAATCGCTGCTGGTACTCTTTGTTGTCCCAGAACTCGTACGTGCCCTCGCGCTGTATAACGAAGTCGTATGGATTCTGCCCGCCCGGGGCGAAGTGCATGTCCAGAATTACATATAATTTATGCTTCTCGCACCAGCTCAGGATTTTATCCAACAGCTCGAAGCCATCCTCCTTGTATTCAAAGGGCTTGTAGTCCATCCAGAGGCGTAATGAGTTTGCGCCCCACTCTGCAATTCTTTTTATGTCCTCCTCAGTTAAACTGCCCTCTCTGAAGTTCTCATAACCAACGTTAAATCCTGCGAGTCTTACCGGCTTTCCGGACGCCGTGATAACTTCTTTCCCATAAACCCTTAAGAATCCAGCTTGTTGTTTTTCCAAGCAGCCGAAAAATCCAAGGCTTGCAGCCATGCACAATTTCAGGAAAGTTCTCCTATTCATAGATGCACCCATTTCTCGCTTATCATTCCCTGACTTTTTAGGTATTTTTTAATCACATCTTTAAAAATGTATTTTCAAACCGTTGCTAGAACAATCGCTTTCATGCTAATTTATATATTCCTAAGTGAAAATAAATTTAGATGATGAAAATGAAGGTGGGCGTTGTAGGAGCTTCGGGCTACGCAGGCGGCGAGCTGCTTAGACTGCTTGCAGGGCATCCTGAATGCGAGGTAGCCTGCATAACGTCCAGAAAATTCGCAGGCAAAAGCGCAGCCGAGGTGCACCCGAATTTGAGGGATATTTTAAAAATAAAGTTCGAAGACCTTGCTCCGGAGAAGGTTGCCTCCAAATGCGACTTCGTATTCACCGCAACTCCGCACGGAGCTTCGATGAGCACGATACCAGTTTTTGTGGACAGCGGAATTAAGGCAGTCGACCTCAGCGGAGATTTCAGATTTAAAAATGTGAAGACTTATGAGCGCTACTACGGGCTGAAGCACAGCTGCCCCGAGATAAAGGCGGTTTTTGGCCTGCCCGAGCTGCACAGAAAGGAAATAAAAAAAGCAAGGCTGGTTGCAAATCCCGGCTGCTATGCTGCGTGCGTTATTCTAGGGTTAGCTCCGGTTATTAAAGAAGATTTAACAGAGGTTGTAGCAGTGGATGCGAAGAGCGGAATCTCCGGCGCAGGAGCAGAGCCGTCGCAGAAGACGCACTACCCGCTGACCGCCGAGAGCGTGCTTCCGTACAGCGTTGCTGCACACCGCCATTTACCGGAGATTGAGCAGGAACTTCAAGTTCTGAATAAAAAGATTAATATCTCGTTCGTTCCGCATTTGGTGCCTGTGATTAGAGGAATATCTGCAACGATGCACTGCTTTTTGAGGAGAGGTATAAACGGCGAGAGAATCGCCACGCTTTATGAAAAATTTTACAAAAACGAGCCCTTCGTGAGAATTCTCAATGCCGGCGAAATGCCCAGGATGAGCGCAGTCCGGGGCTCAAATTACATAGACATAGGCTGCTTTGAAGTGGATGAAGAGCGGAAAAGAGCAATCATAGTGGCAGCGCTGGACAACCTTGTAAAGGGCGCAGCCGGGCAGGCAGTCCAGAACATGAACATCATGCGGGGCTTCGAAGAGACTGCTGGACTGAAACACGCCGCCCTGTACCCGTGAATCCCTGCATAGTGATAATGACTCAGCTAATTTCAATATTCATATACGACGTCGGGGGAGAGTTCACCCCGAAAGACGTAAGGAGCATCTGCGAGTGCTTGGGGGAAGTGAAGAAGGAGAGAATCAGCGACATATACACGGATTATTTTATCGAGCTCGGAATGACTCCAGTGAGAGCGCTCGTCGAAGAAAGGGAAGTCGAATTCGCAGGTTTAAAAGCAAGCTTTAAAAAATATCTCAAGGTCCTGGTTTTCGGCGTGGTGCTCGTTGAATTTCAATTCGACTTTGGAAAGCCGCTTAATTTTCAGAAACTCAGAGAAGCTGCAAGCTGTGAGACTCTTGTAATAGATAATCAGCCCAAGCGCCTTGCGGACATTGCGAGGGAGGAATTTGACAGGGTAATGGAATCTGCAAGTGGAAAATTCAAGTGGACGTACGAGGTTCCGAATTTCGTTGACAACTATAAGATTATCGTGGATGAAAAGCTGAAATCCAAGAAGGAAATCTGTGCGGTTATTCTGAACGAAGACCCGAAAACGCTGAGCGATGACATAATCGAGGGGATGACGAAAAGTGCAGTGCGGTATTCAAAAAAAGATGCTGCGTTTGTTTCAAATACCTCCAGCTATATTTACTCTGAAGAATTTCCTGAGGATATAATCAATATCATCGAACTTTCCAGAATGCAGCTGTTCGAGCTGAAGGTTTATGATTTCATACTCGACAAGCAGATAGGGGGCACCTATGCTGTGCTGGAGGGAATTCCAAAGGGAGGCGGAATTTTGGGTCTCAAACTTTTCTCCGAAAAGTACAGAAAGCTCTCAGAAGTTGCGTACGATTTGATGGAAATGCGCATAGAACTCGTGGACTCTATAAAGGACGTTATGAACTCGATGAAGGTCACGAACGACATTTTCCTCGCATTTCTGTACAGGAGGGTGAACGAGGAATTCAGGCTGGAGGACTGGTACGGAAGCGTCAGGTCAAAGCTCGAGGAACTCGGAAGGGCGTACAGCATGGTCGTCGACAGCCAGGAAATGATGAAGTCCACGACGCTCGAGATGTGGATTGTTATACTGATACTGCTCGAGCTGGTTGTTCTGCTAGTCTTAGGAGTTTGATTTGCTATCCGCACCCAGTTTGTATCATATCCTGAATCATCTCATCCCACTTCTCGTCCAGCACTGCTGAGATTACCTTGCCTTCTTTGACGACGATTCTTGCTGTGTGCGGGGTTATAACCTGAGTAACGATTTTTCCAGTCCTGTCTCCGTAGCCTCCGTGCCTGCTCTGGAATTCTATGACAACGCTCCAGCAGTAAGGGCAGTACAATGCTTGTACTTCTATTACTTTCATGTTCTCGCCGTCCCACTTGTAGGTTGGAGCATTTGCGAGAAATTCCTTCGCAGTTTCGACGGCTTCTTCTTTTGTGTAAGTTTGGGACGTGGACTGGAGGCATCCGGCAATTAAAATTCCGAGTATTAAAATGTTGGTTATCTTCTCCATACTTCCTATTTTCTGTTCACCATATAGTATTAAGTCTTGTGTAATTTAGCTCTTTCAAGTTAGTCGTTAGGAAAGTATTAAAAATTAAAGATGGGAGTATAATATGATGGAAGTTGCCTATGTTGTAGCGTTTGCTATAATTGTCGTCTTGGGTATATTCTATAAAATTGAAAGACCAATGGAGTTTACTCTAACTTTTATAATATTGGCTTCTCTTGCGGTCTATAGAATCTCAAATGATTTTGTCCAAGTTGTTCTTACTATTGTTGGTCTAATTTTCGCTAATCACTCAGTACAGCCTCTCTTTTATCCAATAGCTGTAAAAAGTCAAAGTAAGGATAGATATATAACCAGCAACCACGCTAAGCACTCTTTTCCTCCTTATAAAGAGGGAAGCGACCCAGAAAAAGAAAAGCCTGAGTTTGATTATTATCTCCACAACTGCGTATCCTTTACAATCAAGCTTCCCATATTTCCTATATTCAGGACAATAAAGATAGATTTCCCTGCGACCAAAGAAGTAAGTATAGATACGGGAGATGTAACGAAATATTCAGTTCTTCCTTTTATAGACGTTCCAAAGGCGGAAGGAAATTCAATTAAACTAAAAATTAGAACGTCTGCATGGACGATAACAGAGACAGAATATCCAATTCATTTTTCCCAGAAATTGAAAGAAAGCCCGAACACTGGAATTGCCTCTGGTGCATATTACTCTCCATACAGCAAGGGGGAGTTTACTGGTTTCCCTGATTATAAGCCAATCAACAAAGAGGACGAGCACGGAGTTTTATTAAGTTTTTATAGTCATGCATCTGTCCCATTAAGATACTATGAAGGCGTAGATAACATAATTGCGTCTAGTAAAGATATCTGGAGTAAATTCTTCGGAAGAGAGCATATTCAAGTTTCATTTGAGAATGGAGATATTGTCGGCATATACAAAGGGTACGTCTATTTTAGAATTTCTGACGAAGTAAAGCCCTTTCAACAAAGAAATTATTACATCTCCTCCAAAGGAAAAGGCAGGATAGTAACATTTTCTTGGCAGAAGAAATGAACAAAAACTATGCCGCAGTTTCTCTCTTCTTTTGCTCTCGTGTGAGGTACCATACCGCCAAGGAAAATCCTGCCACAATGACCACAAGTACAATTTCAGCATTATTCATCGTTATTCCTCTAGTTTATCCAATTGCCTTGCGAGCCTTATATATCTTATATTGAAATCTCCAAAACGACAGGCTTCCCGAAGATATTTTGAAGCAAGATTGCTATGAGGAATCCGATGGCAGCCTGTATCAACAGTTTATGTAAGTCCATCCATGCTTTGATTTCGTTCTTCTGCATGCTTTACCCTTACAATTATTCGAGTCATTGATATAAATCTCTTTGCTTCAAGGTATGGGATAAATTTATTATCTCTGCAGCAAATATACAGGCAATGAAAGTTCTGGGAGCGGACATTCTTTCAGGCTCTGTAAATTCTAAGACTCAGCCGAAGTATTCTCTTGTTCTGCTGGAGGGCGGAGAAATCCGCATGAGCGGGGAATTTAATAGGTACGAGACGCTCGGAATGATAAGGGATATCAAGCCTGATAGAATAGCCTGCGACAACGTTTTCGAGTTATTTTCCAAGGACAGAGCGAGAAAGTTCTTCTTTTCCCTGCCCAAGAACACGCAGCTAGTTCAGGTTACGGGCAGTCCGACAGCTCCCGAGCCCCTGCACATAGTTGCGAAGAGGAACGGAATTCCTCTCACCTCAAGAGCTACTTCCAGGGAGGAAGCGCTTGCGTGCGCAAGGCTTGCATACTTAAATGTGGGGCATATAGTCAGCGCTTTTGAGGACGAGTGCAGAATCGTCGTAAGCAGGGCGAGGAGCATGGGAAGGGGAGGTCAGAGCCAGGACCGCTACAGAAGAAAGGTGCACAGCGAAGTTGCGCTGAACATAAAGGAGATAAAACATCTCTTGGATGAGAAAGGAGTCAAGTACGAGCTGAGATGCGCAAAAGCAGACTGCGGCTGCTCGAGAGGAGAATTTCGAGTCCGCTGCCCCAGGTCAGAGCTGCAGGGCATAAAGCAGAGGAAGGGTCCGGACGTTCAGATAAAAATTCTGCCGGTAGAGAAGAAAAAATTGGAATTCACATCCCTTGCGCCGAGAGATAAGAGCGTTATTCTGGGCATAGACCCTGGAACGACTACTGCGCTTGCTGTCGTTGACTTAGACGGCAAATTACTAGAAGTATTCAGCTCCCGGAATTTTTCTTTCAGCGATGTTCTCTCTTTCACCACAAAGTACGACGTAACAGTGGTTGCGAGCGATGTTGTGCCGGCTCCGAAGCTTGTGGAAAAGGTTGCTTCTTCGCTGAATTCTGTTTTATTCGTGCCTGCCCAGCCGCTGAGCGTGGCTGATAAAGTCGCGATAGTTAATGAGAAGTTCTCCAGGTCTTCGTATGCAAATCCGCACGAGAGAGATGCGCTTGCGGCGGCTGCCAAAGCCTACAGCAGCTACAGAAACACGCTGGGGCAGGTAGACAAAAAGCTCGAGGAGCTGCAGCTGACGAAGCTGAATGCAGAAGTAAGGAAGCTTGTTTTAAAGGGCGAAAGCGTTGAAGCAGCGATAGCCAGGCTTACCAGGCGCAGGGAAGAGGTCAAGGAAGTGGAAAAGCCGGAGGCTATTCCAGATGAGCATCACGGGATAATAAAGACTCTGAGAGACGAGATTCAAATTTTGAAAGAGGAAAGGGAAGAGTTCAAAGAACTATTGGGAGAGAGCAGGCAAAAAATAACCGAGCTGGAGAGGAAGCGGGCATACGTGGCTACCGAAGAGTCCAGAATAGTGAGGAGGGAAAGAGAGATTGCGGTCAGGGAAAAAGAAATCCAAGCACTTAAATCCGGACTTCGTGAGGAAAAAATGCTCAGGGAAAATCTCCAGAAAAAATTAGAGGAACTCCAGAGGATAAGCCTGCTCGAACCGTCTGGCAATTTGAGCCTGCTCAAAGTAGTCCCCCAGTTTACAAAAGAAAAAATTTCTGATGCTAAAGACACGATTAAAAGCGGCGACGTGCTTTGTATCTTAGACGCAAGCGGAGGAGGCAGCTCAACCGCAGAGAAGCTTCTGAAGCTGAATCCAAGGGCAATCATCACAGACAAAGAAAAGATGTCTCACCCGGCCAGAGAGGTTTTGAGGAATGCAATAATAATCCCACCGGATAGATTGAAAATAAACCTAGTCGAAAATTTTGGCATAGTCGAGAGCAACGCGCTGGAAGAAGAAATAAAAAAAGAGAAAGAGAGAATGAAACTCGAAAGTGCAGCAAGGCTGGAAAGCATTATCGAGGAATATAGGCAGCGAAGAGCTTATAA
>JACRDW010000021.1 GCA_016212785.1 Methanobacteriota archaeon
AGCGCAAGCTTTTTCATGTTTTTAAATTGAACATCCTTATATATAAGCTGTGAGAGAAAATAGTTATAAAATTTACAGGGGTCAAGAAAATGGAAGTGGCAGTTCTTGGAGCAACCGGAATGGTCGGTCAGAGGTTTATAGAGAGGCTGGTAAATCACCCTTTCTTCGAGCTTTCTGATCTGGCAGCCTCTTCCAGGTCAGCTGGAAAGAAGTACGGCGAGGCAGCGAGGTGGGTACTGGACAGTGCCATGCCGAAGGAAGTTAAAAACATGTCGGTCAGGGAAGTTGATCCGAAGAAGATTAATGCAGAGATAGTTTTCTCTGCGCTGCCCTCGGAGATAGCCAGAGAAGTCGAACCGAAGTTTGCGGAAGAGGGTTTCATAGTAGCTTCGAATGCCTCTGCATACAGAATGGAAAAAGATGTTCCAGTATTAATTCCTGAAGTCAATCCGGAGCATTTGGACCTGCTCGAAGTCCAGAAAGAAAACAGAGGCTGGGACGGCTGCATATTCACAGACCCAAACTGCTCGATTGCAGCAGCGGTGGTATCTCTAAAGCCGATATACGATAAGTTTGGAATTAAGAGCGTATTCATAACCACGATGCAGGCAGTTTCGGGGGCGGGCTATGCAGGAGTACCCTCGATGGCAATAACTGATAACGTAATACCCTTCATAAAAAACGAGGAGAAGAAAGTTGAGACCGAGGGATTAAAAATACTCGGAAGGTTCGACGGCAAGAAGATAATACCTGCGAATTTCAGAGTTTCTGCTTCGTGCAACAGAGTCCCTGTGCTGGACGGACACACCGAGTCGATTTTTGTGGAGACGAGAAAAAAGGGCAGCATCGAGGAAGTAAAAAAAGTTATGAAAAACTTCAGGAGCCTGCCCCAGAAGTTGAAGTTGCCCACCGCACCCGAGAATCCGATAATAGTTAGAGAGGAAGAAGATAGACCCCAGCCAAGGCTGGACAGGTATGCAGGAAAAGGAATGGCGGTTACGGTAGGCAGAATTAGGGAAGACTCAATACTGGATTTCAAATACACGGTCCTCGGGCACAATACCATTCGCGGCGCAGCAGGCAACTCTGTGCTAGGCGCAGAGCTCTTGGTGAAAACTAAAAAAATATGAGCAGAGATTCAACTCTCGGAATCGACCACGGAACGCAGGCAGTGAGATTTTGCATTTTGCCAGAGCGCACTTTTTTTGAGATAGACAGGAAGAAGCTGCTTAAGGTTTTGGTACTCGACGAAATCAAAAAGCGCTTTCCTTTAGAAAAAATCAGACTGGTGGGTTTGACTTATTCTATGGGAGACGGAATAAACAAAATCACAGATATTAAAAAAGTGAAAAACCGCGGAGTGCTGCAGGAGAAGACCGGCAGATACGTAGGCGGCGGAACAAAAGTTTTTGACGAGGTCGCTGCGTCCGGGTTGAGGGCAGTTGTAATCCCCGGTTTGCACCGCGGCATAAAGACTCTTGACCCGCGCTTTCGAGCGCTGTACTCGCACTGCGCAAGCGCGGAGAAGGTCAGCCTGGGCTACCGCTGCTATCTGGAGGTCAATAAAAAAGTAGGTGCAGAGAATCTCATAATCTCTGATATAAGTTCAAACACAGTTACGATTGGAATAAGAGACGGAAAATTCTTTGGAGCAATCGATGCCTGTCTCGGTGCGATTGGAATTCTGCACGGTCCTCTTGACTTGGAGACGATCAGGAGAGTAGACGCAGGGAAAACAAGCGCAAACGAAGCGTTTTACTCTTCAGGGGCAGTGAAGATTTATAGTAATCCGAAAGCAATCTTGAATCCGAAAAACAGCAGCGCAAAACTTGCGCTTGAATCGCTTATTCTGAGCGCAAAAATGGAGATATTCAGCTTTCTGAGCGAGATTGAGCCGGAGGCAGTTGTCATCACCGGAAGCGCAGGAGTGCACAGAAATGTTTTTACTGCGCTAAAAAAATCCTTAGAAAAAACTGCTCCAGTTTTCAAAATCAACAGCTATGCGGCAGCTATCGGAAGCGCAGAGATAGCGAGAGATATACTGCTCGGAAAGAGAGAATTTCTGGGAATAGAATATTTATAATTAATAATCATGAAGTTAAAAAAAGAGGAAGAGTTTATGAGATTGGCGTACGTCGGTCTGCCTTGTCAAATTGAAGCTGTTAGAAAAATTGAAGCGCTCTCGCTAGAAACCTGGGTAAAAAATGTTTCTTTTTTAATCGGTCTGTTTTGCAGGGAAAATTGGGCATACACCTGCTTTAGAGCCCTGATCGAAGACGACTACGGTGTAAAATTTTCAGACGTAAAAAAATTCAACATTAAGAAAGGAAATATCATCGCTGAGAAGGGTGATGGTGCCCTACAATTTCCACTAAAAAAGTCAAAGCCCTATATCAGGATAGGCTGCAAAGCTTGCTTAGACTTTACAGCAGAGCTCAGTGATATAAGCGTTGGTGCGGTTGGCTCGCAGGACAAGTGGAGCACGGTAATCGTTAGAACCCAAAGAGGAATGGAGCTCCTAAACGGTGCTGAAAGAGAAGGATACATAGAAAAAAAAGCTATAGACGAAGTCAAGCCGGGCGTTGGGCTGATTAAGAAAATCGCAAGAGAGAAATACAACGAAAATCTGGAGGAGGCAAGAAATAGAAAGACGCTTCACACCGAAGCCAAAACTTTGGAAGAAATTAAAAAACTCAGCAAGGGGAAGGGCTTGGCGAATTTGATGAGCGAGGTTGTAGAAACAGGGAACTGCTCCTCCTGCGGTGCCTGCGAAGCAGTTTGCAGCGAGGTAATAAGAATAGAGAACGAAGTGCCTGTTATCATGGGCGAATGCAAGCAAAGATGCGAATGCTACCTGGCATGTCCGAGGACTTATTTCTATTCTCGCTATGAAGGAGAGCTTGGAAAGTTTATAAAAATCTTCAGCGTTAGAGCGAGGGACGGCGCTGCTTTAGAAAGAGGGCAGGACGGCGGCGCAGTTACTGCACTTCTGTCCTACGCGCTCGACAAAAAAATAATAGATGCGGCACTGGGCGTAAAGAGAGACGAAAACTGGAAACCAAACGCTGCGATTTCTAAGAACAAGGAAGAGCTGATGAAAACAGCAGGAACGATTTACTCGTATTCGACAAACCTGTCTGCACTTAAAGCGGTGACAAAATGAGGGAAATTCGCTTTCACGGCCGAGGCGGCCAAGGTGCAGTAACTGCTGCAGAGCTTCTTGC
Organism: Methanobacteriota archaeon; assembly: GCA_016212785.1. Classification (GTDB taxonomy): domain Archaea; phylum Hydrothermarchaeota; class Hydrothermarchaeia; order Hydrothermarchaeales; family JACRDW01; genus JACRDW01. The sequence goes on from JACRDW010000021.1 coordinate 3,225, forward strand.
AGTCGCAGCCTTCTATGACGGCAAGTACTCGCAGGCGTTCCCTTTCTTCGGCGTTGAAAGAAGAGGTGCGCCGGTAACCGCATTTGCCCGAATAGACGACAAATTCATTAGGATAAGAAGCCAGATTTACGAGCCGGACTACATCATAGTCCAAGACGCAAGCCTGCTCGATGCCGTAAACGTTTCGGAAGGGCTAAAACAAAACGGAGAAATAATAATAAATACCGAAAAAACTGCTGCCGAGATAAGGCCGAAGCTGAAGTTGAAAAAAGAGGCAAAGGTCTACACCGTTAATGCAACTAAAGTCGCGCTCGATGTTCTGGGCGTTCCAATAGTAAATACTGCAATGCTCGGGGCACTCGCATGCGCTACAAAGGAAGTTACTCTCGACTCCATAAAAAAAGCGATTGAAAAAAGATTTCCAGAAAAGCTCGCTGTTAAAAATATAAAAGCAGTGGAGGAAGCTTACAGGCAGATGAAAGAATGAAGATAGTATTGGAGCCCGGCACTTCGTTGAAAAATAAAACAGGCGGATGGAGAAATTTCAAGCCGGTCATAGAAATGAAGAAGTGCATAGACTGCGGCAACTGCTGGATTTTCTGCCCGGAAAGCTGCATTAGAAAAATCGGAAATAAATATGAAATAGACTTGGATTACTGCAAGGGCTGCGGAATCTGCGCAAATGAATGCCCTACGAAGGCAATAGAAACGGTCCTGGAGGAAAAGTAAATGCGAAGCTCTCAGAGTCTCGGCATGAGCGACACTCGCACTCTCGCTTCTGCGAAGCGAATGCTGAGAAAAGACGTGATGACCTGCAATAAAGCGGTTGCAGAGAGCGTAAAGCTCTGCGACGTCGACGTTATCGCAGCATATCCCATAACTCCCCAGACCTCTATTGTGGAGTATCTTGCAGAATTTGTGGCTAAAAAAGAGATAGACGCCGAATATATAAAAGTGGAATCTGAACATTCGGCGCTGAGCGCTCTGGTGGGTGCAAGCCCGGCAGGTGCAAGGACATTTACAGCAACCTCTTCGCAGGGATTAATTCTAATGAGCGAGGTAATGTTTACGGCGAGCGGGATGAGGCTTCCAATAGTCATGGCAAATGCAAACCGCGCTCTCTCTGCGCCGCTGAACATCTGGAACGACCAGCAGGATTCGCTTGCGGTAAGAGATTCCGGATGGATCCAATTTTATGCAGAGAACAACCAGGAAGCTTTAGACTACGTTATCCAGTGCTATAAAATTTCAGAAAACAAAAAGGTGATGCTGCCTTCGATGGTAAATTTAGACGGCTTTTACTTGACGCACACTTTGGAGCCGACTGAAATTCCCGACAAAAAAGACGTAAAAAAATTTTTGCCACCTTACGAGCCTGAGTACCGTTTAGACCCGGAATCTCCGCTGACTTTCGGATTTTTCGCTGGACCAGACAGCTACCAAGAATTCAGATACGAGCAGCAAAAAGCAATGGAAAATGCAGAGAGAGTAATAAAAGAAGCAGCAAAGGATTACTACGGCTTTACTGGAAGAAAATACTCTGCAATAGAGGAATATAAACTGGATAAAAAAGACACAGTGCTTCTCACAGTCGGCTCTGTTTCCGGAACAGTTAAAGAGGTCGTCGATAAGCTGGAAAAAAAATACTCAGTCGGAGTTGCAAAGCTCAGAATGTTCAGACCTTTTCCATTCGAAGAAATAAGGAGAATAGCTTCAAGGGCAAAAATAATCGGAGTAATCGAAAAAGACGTAATCATAGGCGTTAATCAGGGCGCGGTTGCCACTGAAATTAAAAACGCTCTCTACGGCTCAAAATCAATTCCGGTCCTGAGCTTTATCGTGGGGCTCGGAGGAAGAGATACTCCTCCGTCTACTGTAGAAAAGATAATAAAAATTTGCGAAAATGCTCTTGAAAAGCCTGAAAAAGAGAGCTACTGGATGGATTTGAAATGATTGTACTTGGAGAGAAGGCAAGCTACGTGAAGTGCCGCTGGAAGTGCGAGGCAGGTCTATCTGCGAACAGGTGCTGGTACTACAGGCAGCATTTAAAAGAGGTCAGCGAAGAAGAGCTTTTTACTTCTGGGCACAGAGGCTGCGCAGGGTGCGGAAATGTCATAACAGTCAGGCTTGTGCTAAAGGCGAGCGGAAAAAATGTCGTTGTGGTTTCTCCGACTGGCTGCACTGAAGTAATCTCCACGCCCTATCCTGAAACTTCCTGGGAAGTGCCCTGGATACATGCAAATTTTGAAAATGCAGGAGCAGTCGCAAGCGGAATATCTGATGCGGTAAAAGTCTTGCTGAGAAAGGGAAAAATCAAAAGCAAGCCGAAGGTTATTGCAATCGCCGGCGATGGCGGCACTGTGGACATAGGGTTCCAATCCCTGAGCGGGGCGATGGAGCGGGGGCACGATATGCTCTACATTTGCGTTGACAACGAAGCTTACATGAATACCGGCGTCCAGAGAAGCGGGGCAACTCCCTACGGAGCTTACACTACGACTTCTCCCTTAGGTCAGGATACTCCGAAAAAGGACATGCCTGCGATAATGGCTGCGCACCGCATACCCTACGTGGCGACTGCAACTATTTCTCTTCCCCTGGATTTCATCGAGAAAGTGAAAAAGGCGATTTCAATAGAAGGCGCATCCTACATTCACGTTCTTGCTCCCTGTCCTACCGGCTGGGGATTTCCGGGTGAAAAAACGATAGAGCTCGGCCGCCTTGCAGTAGATGCAGGGATGTGGACGCTGTATGAAATTTTAAACGGAGAATTCAGAGTAACTTACAAGCCGACAGCAAAAGTTCCTGTAAAAGAATATCTAAAAGCCCAGAAAAGATTTGCCCACCTGAGCGAGGAAACAATCAAAAAAATCCAGGAAGACATAGATAAGAGATGGGCGGAGGCGTTTAGGTAAATAAGCTTAGTTTATTTATGTGAGGGGTTTGATATAATACGAAGTTCGCATATCCTAACAAAACTGAACAAAAAGCGAATTTCGGATATAAGGAGTTAGGCGAAATTGCGATTTGCCCTAGAGTAATGAAAAGTTTTAAATAGTTATAAAACATTATATATAGTAACAAAAAGTAATAGGTGATTGCGATGGTGCAGGCTGTAATATCTCTAAATGAGCATGCGGACAGGGTCATAAATATTGTCAAAGGCAAATTTGGTTTAAAAAACAAATCAGAAGCGATCCAATTGATAATAAACGAGTATGAGAAGGAACTGCTGGAACCCGAGCTTCG
>JACRDW010000025.1 GCA_016212785.1 Methanobacteriota archaeon
GCGGTTCTGTGGAGTATATGGATTCTGAAGAAGAAGAAAATGCATATATTGCAGTTACTCCGCAGGAGCTAACCAGAGAGCACACCCACCTGGAAATAGACCCACTGTTTATGCTTGGCGTTTGCACAGCTGTACTACCTTACCCTGAGCACAATTCCTCGCCGAGAAATACGATGGGCGCGGGCATGGCAAAGCAGTCCATAGGGTTTTACGCTTCTAATTTCAAGTATCGCACAGACACGAGAGGGCATCTCTTGCACTATCCACAGCTTTCGCTGCTTCAGACCGAAATAATGAGCTCGGTCGGCTACGACAGCCGTGCAGCAGGGCAGAATTTCGTGGTTGCGGTACTCTCCTATCAGGGATACAACATGGAAGATGCGCTTATTCTGAATAAAGCTGCCATAGAAAGAGGCCTGGGCAGGAGCACCTTCTACAGGGCGTACGAGGCAGAGGAGAGACGCTACCCGGGAGGGCAGGTGGATAAATTCGAGCTACCTGACCCTGAAATCAGAGGTTACAGGACAGAAGAAGACTACAAGAATCTCGGAGAGGGCGGAATAATAGAGGTTGAATCTGACATCGCTTCTGGACAGGTTCTAATCGGCAAAACTTCGCCGCCGAGATTTTTGGAAGAAATCAGCGAGTACGGCATGACCAAAGAAAAGAGGAGAGAAACTTCTGTTACGGTAAGACACGGAGAGAAAGGCGTGGTTGATCTGGTGATGCTGACCGAGAGCATTGGAGGCAATAAACTGGTTAAAATAAGGGTAAGAGACCTGCGCGTTCCGGAGCTTGGAGATAAGTTCGCTTCGAGGCACGGGCAGAAGGGTGTCATAGGAATGATTGTACCGCAGGAGGACATGCCTTTCACAGAAGACGGGACAATTCCTGACCTGATAATAAATCCGCATGCAATTCCTTCCAGAATGACTGTCGGGCAGGTTCTGGAAATGCTCGGGGGAAAGGCAGCCTCGTTTGAGGGCAAGCGCATAGACGGCACCGCGTTTTCAGGCACAAAAGAAGCAGCGCTCAGGGAAGCGCTAAAAAGGGCAGGCTTCAAGCAGAACGGCAGGGAGGTAATGTACAACGGGATAACCGGCGAAAAAATAGAGGCTGAAATTTTTGTAGGAATAGCTTATTATCAGAAGCTTCATCACATGGTCTCTGGCAAAATTCACGCCCGCTCCAGAGGACCTGTTCAGGTTTTAACGAGGCAGCCGACAGAAGGGAGAGCCAGAGAAGGAGGTTTGCGCTTCGGAGAGATGGAGAGAGACTGCTTGATAGGTTACGGAGCAGCATTGCTGCTGAAGGAGAGACTGCTGGACGAGTCGGACAGGTATACCATGCATGTTTGCGAAAAATGCGGCAGCACGGCGGTTTATGATAAAATCAGAGATACTGTGTACTGCTCAATTTGCGGGCGCGATATAGATGCTGCGGAAGTAGAGGTTTCGTATGCGTTTAAGTTATTGCTGGACGAGCTGAAATCTCTCGGCATAGACCCGAAGCTCGTGCTGGGTGACAAGGCATAATGTGGGTGAAGACCGAGGAGAAATGAATGAAATGAAATTTCGACGAAGGGATTCAAAATCAGCCCTTTTGAAAAAAGCGCTGGCGGAAAACTACTTGCGTCAGCAAGTACAGCAGTGGGTGAAGACCGAGGAGAAATGAATGAAATGAAATTTCGACGAAGGGATTCAAAATGAGGATAATTCCAAAGAAAATTGAGGGCGTAAGGTTTGGGCTGCTCTCGCCGGACCATATCAGAAAATTCTCAGAGGCAAGAATCATAACCGCAGATACCTACGATGAAGACGGCTATCCGATAGAAGGCGGGCTGATGGACCCTAAGCTGGGAGTCGTCGACCCGGGATTAAAGTGCAAAACCTGCGGATGCAGGGTGGGTGACTGTCCTGGTCACTTTGGAAGAATTGAGCTGGCAAGACCGGTGATTCACGTAGGCTACGCAAAGCAAATCAACAGACTGCTGCAGGCCACCTGCAGAAAGTGCGGACGCCTTTTGCTGCCGGAAGAAAAAATCGAAGAATACAGGGAGGAGATTAAAAAGGCTACAAAAACAGGGAAAAGCAAGAGCGACGTAGTGGACGAGCTGTTTAAAGCTGCCAAGCCGGCAAAGAAGTGCCCATACTGCAAAGAAGAGCAGCTTGAAATAAAATTTGAAAAGCCTACAACCTTTGTGGAGGAAAAGAATAGATTATCATCCACTGATGTAAGGGAGAGGCTGGAAAGAATTAAAAACGAGGATGCAGGAGTTATGGGGTTCGACCTAGACGTGGCAAGACCTGAGTGGATGGTGCTAACGGTTTTGCCAGTACCACCGGTTACGGTCAGACCCTCGATAACTCTGGAGTCTGGAGAAAGGAGCGAGGACGATTTAACTCACAAGCTTGTTGATATCCTGCGCATCAACCAGCGGCTGACCGAGAACATAGAGGCAGGAGCGCCGCAGCTGATAATCGAGGATTTGTGGGAACTGCTGCAATACCATGTTACTACTTATTTCAACAACGAAGTTGCAGGAGTGCCGCCCGCAAGGCATCGCTCCGGGAGACCGCTCAAAACCCTGGTGCAGAGGCTGAAGGGCAAAGAAGGACGCTTCAGGAGCAACCTCTCGGGCAAGAGGGTAAATTTTTCTGCGAGAACCGTGATTTCTCCGGACTCCAACATAAGCATAAACGAAGTCGGAGTGCCTGAGATAATTGCGAAAGAGCTTACCGTGCCGGTCAGAGTAACTCCGGCCAATATTGAATACCTTAAAAAATTAGTCGAGAATGGACCTGAGAAATATCCAGGGGCAAATTACGTTGAGAGGGTGGACGGCAGCAGAGTGAGACTCGGCAAGGTTAAGGACATAAAGGAAGTCCTGGAAAAAGTCGAAATCGGCGGCAAGGTGCACCGCCACCTACAGGACGGCGACGTGGTGATGTTTAACAGGCAACCCTCGCTGCACAGGATGAGCATAATGGCGCACGAAATAAAAGTCATGCCCTACAAGACCTTCAGGCTAAACCTGTGCGTTTGCCCGCCCTACAACGCAGATTTTGACGGAGACGAGATGAATCTGCATGCGATTCAGGGA
>JACRDW010000029.1 GCA_016212785.1 Methanobacteriota archaeon
AGCTCGGCAGGCGAGCCGACGCCCATTAGATACCTCGGCTTTCCTTCAGGAATCAGCGGCACGGTATTCCTTAAGGTTTCGAACATGACTTTTTTCGGCTCGCCGATAGATAAGCCTCCAATGCCGTAGCCGTCGAAATTCAGTTCCACAAGTTTTTCAGCACTTTCCCTTCGCAGGTCTTCAAACACTCCGCCTTGAATTATTGCGAACAGCTTTTGATTGCTTCTATGCGCTTTTTTACATCTCCCTGCCCAGTCGAGAGTCCTGCCGAGCGAATCCCGCACATGCTCATAGCTGCTCCCGTACGGAGGGCAGTCATCCAGAACCATCGCAACGTCGCTTCCGAGTGATTCCTGCATCTCGACGCATTTCTCGGGAGTGAGCAGATGCTTTGCGTCGTCGAAGGGCGAGTGGAAGGAAATCCCTCTCCTGCCTACTCCTTGGAGAAAACCCTGCCTGAGCATCTGATACCCGCCGCTGTCAGTGAAGATGCAGCGGCGCCAGTTCATAAATTCATGCAAGCTTCCTGCCTTTGCAATAGTCTCAATCCCGGGCTTAAGATACAGCAAGAAAGCGTTTGCAATCAATGCCTGCGTACGCGTTTCGGCAAGCTCTTCTGAGCCGAGCGTTTTCACGCTTCCTTTGGTAGCAACCGGCAGGAATGCAGGGGTATCTACTGCACCGTGCGCAGTGTAAAGCTTTCCGACCCTTGCACTGCCGTCTTCGTGGAGAATTTTGAATCCACTCGTCGAAACTCGTCGCACTCGTTTCTCCTCCTGTATTCACCTCATTATGAACATAGCATCTCCGAAGCTGTAAAAGCGGTATTTTTCTTTTATCGCAAGCTCATAGGCGTTCAGAATTTTTTCCCTGCCTGCGTATGCGCACACGAGCATGAGCAGCGTTGATTTTGGCAGGTGAAAGTTCGTTACAAGTGCGCTGGTATTGCTTCTGAATTTGTAGGGCGGGAAAATGAAAAGGTCAGACCAGCCGGAAGTTGCGCTTATGCGTCCTTCCTCATCTGCTGCGCTTTCGAGCGCTTTTAGTGTCGTTGTTCCGACCGCTATTACTGTTTCCCCTTCATTTATTATTTCTGCATTTTTTTCGTCTATCTCAAAATACTCAGGCTCTGGTTTGTGCTGGGCGATGTTCTCTACTTTCACAGGCGCAAATGTTCCCAGACCAATGTGAAGAGTAACGTACGCAATCCTTGCGCCTTTGCTCTCTATTTCTTTGAGCAGCTCTTTTGTGAAGTGCAAGCCTGCGGTCGGAGCCGCTATCGAGCCGGGATTTCTTGCGTACACTGTTTGATAGCGCTCCCTCTCAGCTTTCCGCTTTATGTACGGCGGTGTAGGAGGCTCTCCATGCTTTTCCAAGATTTCTTCGGTGCTGGCATTGAATTCTATTTCGAATTTACCGTTGGCTGCGTCTGTGATAACCCCGCGCAAATCGTCATCAAAAATAATTTCGGTTCCGCTGCGCACCTTTCCTTTCACCAGACACTTCCATTTTCTCTCGCTCAACTCCAAGACGAGCAGAAGCTCTATCCTGCCTCCGTTTTTCTTTTTTCCACGAATTCGTGCCGGTATGACCTTCGAGTCGTTTAGCACGAGCACATAGCCTTCTCTGAGATAATCTGCGAGTTCATAAAATTTTCCGTGCTCGATTTTGCTTCCGTTCAGCACCAGGAGCCTGGAGGAGCTCCTCGGCTCAACAGGTACTTGGGCTATAAGTTCTTTTGGCAGCGAGTAGTCAAAATCATGCAGCTTCATAGTTCGCAAACCTTATTAATCCTGTTATATATCGTTAATCATGGAATATATATCGTATTTCATTACCGGAGGCGGCGTAGTAACGATTGCCACATGGCTAGCTAGAATGGGACATCCTTTCCTATCTGGCATTGCGCTAATGTTTCCGAGCGTTACGCTGGTATCTTTTTATTTCTTGGGCAAGTCGGCCGGAGGAGAAGCGGTTTCAGCGAGTGCAAAATCAGCGCTGCGCGCCACTTTCTTTTTATGGCTACCTTATATGACTACCATAATATATCTCACCCCGAGACTTGGAGTGAATAAGGCTTTGCTATTTGCGCTGGCTGTCTTCTTAATGCTTGCGCTGATATACGTATATATAAAATAGAGGAGAATAAATGAGAAAAGAACTGGCATACACGAGCATAGGTGCGCTCTTCGTCACAGCTCAGGTTTTGACAGCCATAAGGGCAGAGATTTTTCCGTTTCTGCCTCCGCCGTACAGTCTCATGTTCGGGGGCTTTTTGCATACATTCTAATCTACTGCGTTGCGAATATTCTGAACGAGAGCGAGGGCAGGCAGGAAGGTACAAAAATAATAGCCGCTGGCTTGTTTGCGAATGTTTTATTTTTAATCAATTTGCGCTTGGAGAATTTGATACCTGAATATAAGGGAATTTTTCCAGAGTATGCGAGCCAGACATTTAACTGGCTGGTCAGCACAGAAGTGCGAATAGTCGCAGGTTCTCTGCTTGCCTACTGCATTGCGATGTGGCTCAACAATTATTTATACAACAGCAAGCCAGAGAGAAATTTAATCGCCAAGTACATGCTCGCAATAGGAGCTGCGCAAATAATAGACACGATAGTATTTCATTTAACGGCATATCTCGGGTTGGTGGAATTCAATGCGCTTCTCGGCTCAATCGCCTCCACCCTGCTCCTAAAATTTATAATAGCGGCGGCTTCGATTCCGATATTCCTAGGCGGTCTGAAAGGTTACAGTTATATTGGGGCTCGATTAGAAAGCAAAGCAGTGCATTAGCCCCACCTTCCGGTGTAGTCGGAAAAATACTTATGACGTTACTCTCGGGTTTTTTGGGGTGATACGCCTCATTGAGTTTTGCCTTCGTACCAAAAAGTTTTTCTTTGGGGAGTAGACTTTTCTTTTATAAAAAAGAAAAGGATACAAGGGCTCGTGGTCTAGTGGTTATGCACGGAGCCTTTTTGCTGTCGCAAAAACCCTCGGGAAAAAATATAAATCAATGAATCTATTTTCTTTTGATGGTATACTTTTCTTTTCATAAAAGAAAAGGATACAAGGGCTCGTGGTCTAGTGGTTATGACGGCTGTCTCACACACAGCAGGTCGGGAGTTCGATCCTCCCCGGGCCCACTTACTCGTAAGTATGAATTAGTTGATTGCAAGAAGAATAGAAGAGCTGAAGGACAAAAAAATAATCGTCGCGAGCTGCCCGAATTTAATCAGCGATGCTATTAACAGCGTTGCGAATGGGAGGAGATTTGTTAATATTTCAGATGCAGTGCTTGAAAAATCATGCATGTACAAGAGAAGGAAAAATCGAGCAGTAGCAGTCGTTCCTATTTCAGAGGGCTGTCTTGGAATGTGCAGCTACTGCGCAACAAAATTTGTAAGGGGAAAATTGAGAAGCTCTGGGATAGCATCTGTGGTAAAAGAAGTCGAAGACGTGGTGAGACACGGGTACAGGGAAATCCAGCTAACTGCCCAGGATACCGCTGCATACGGAATTGACATTGAAGAAAGCCTGCCAGAGCTATTGCGCAGGGTATGTGAAGTGGGTGGAGATTTCAAGGCAAGAGTAGGGATGATGAATCCCGGATTTGCGCTGGAAATTTTAGATGAGCTGATAGATTCTTACAGAAATGAAAAAATCTACAAATTCGTGCACATACCTGTGCAGAGCGGCGACGATGCAATTCTGGAGAAAATGAAAAGAAATTACTGCGTTGAGGATTTTCTCGAGGTAGTTAGAGCGTTCAGAAAAATTGGCGCAATGCTCTCCACAGACGTTATCGTGGGCTATCCCAGCGAAAGCGAAAAATCCTTCACGAAGACTTATAGACTCATGGAAGATATTGAGCCGGACGTGCTGAACGTTAAGAAATTTTCTCCCCGCCCAAAAACGCCTGCCGCAAAATTGAAGGATATGCCGGACAGAATTAAAAAGGAGCGCTCCAGAAAGTTAGCATTGCTGCACGCTAAAATTGCCCTTGAAAAAAATAAAAGATGCATAGGCAAAGAATTTGAAGTCCTTGTAACAGAGTTCGGAAAGAATAATACAATGCTCGCAAGGACAAATTCTTATAAACAAGTAGTTTTGCAAGGCGCAAACTTGGGCGAATTTTTGAAAGTAAAAATAAAAGATGCGATGCCCAGCTATTTGATTGCAGATTCGGATTTTTAATGCAGCATGGGACCAAGTAGCATGGCTATTATTACTGCTACAAGTATCGCTATGTAGGCGTAAATAACCTTTGGTGGAACCCTAAATTCTCCTTTCCCACCGCTCCTTTCATACAACCATATTTTAATTAGGATATATATCGGGACGATGGATAGCAGAATTAATAAAGTAATCACGATGTTCATTTTCTATCCCTTCTTTTCTTTAAAATGCGGCCGCCGGGGATCGAACCCGGGCAGATAGCTTTTTCCTTGAAAGCTGGCATTCGCACCAACTTCCTCACGGAAGTGGGAAGCTATAGTCCTACCGCTAGACTACGGCCGCACTACTGGAGCGGAGCGGAAGTAGGCGCAGTACCCACGAACTTACTTACGCAAGCAATAAATTTAAACGTATCGCCGCTGTATTCTCGGACATGGAGATTATTGGATTGGACAATCTTCCTCTGATAAGAGACGGCGATGACTTAGTTGAGATAATATCTTCCGCACTCAAAGAAAAAGGAATCGCTTTGAAGAATAACGATATAGTCGCGGTTACAGAAAAAATCGTTGCGAAGGCAGAGGGACGGCTCGTTGATTTGGATAAAGTAAAACCCTCGAGGAGAGCTGTAGTTTTAGGCAGGAAAACTGAAAAAGACCCGCGCATAGTCGAGCTGATACTCAGGGAATCGAAGGAAATTCTCGCAGTGGGCAAGAATTTCATAATAGTCGAAACAAAACAAGGATTTATCTGCGCAAATGCGGGCGTAGACCAGAGCAACGTTGAGAAGGGAAAAGCCAAGCTTTTGCCCCGCAATCCTGACAGAAGCGCGAAGAGAATTAGAAAAGGTCTGGAAGAAAAAATTGGAAAAAAGATAGGCGTGATAATCGCAGATTCATTCGGCAGACCTTTCAGATACGGTACAGTTGGCATAGCAATCGGCGCTTCTGGAATCAAGGCTCTGTGGGACAGGCGGGGAGACAAAGATTTGTTTGGAAGAGAGCTGCAGATTACGAGAGTTGCAGTTGCTGACTGCCTCGCTTCCGCCGCAAACATGGTGATGGGCGAAGCGAAAGAAAAAATACCCATAGCAATAATAAGAGGTCTGAATTTTTCTGGCAGTGGAAAAGCAAGGGATTTGATAAGGAAAAAGAGGGAGGACGTATTTAGATGATCGTCGTTCTCTCAGGCGGCACTGGAACGCCCAAGCTTTTGCAGGGGTTGAAAGAAGTTATAAGCGAAGAAGAAATCGCAGTAATCGTAAATACCGCAGAGGACTGCTGGCTGCCTCACGGCTATTTCTCGCCTGACGTAGATACGGTGCTCTACACGCTGAGCGATAGAATAAACGAGGAAACGTGGTACGGAATAAGAGGAGATACCTTTGCTACGCATGAAGCGCTTACAGCGCTTGGCTTTAAAGAAGTCCTGAAAATAGGCGATGAGGATAGAGCGACGCACATACAGAGAGGCGAGCTGCTGCGAAACGGAAAAAAACTCTCGGAGGCTATTGAAATTCAGAGAAAAGCTCTCGGAATAAAAGCGAGAGTATTTCCGATGAGCGACGAGATGGTTGAGACGAGGATTGTAACAGGGAAAAAAGAGATGTCTTTTCATGAGTTCTGGATCGAGAATAAGGGCATGCCCAATGTTAAAAACATTTTTTTCAAGGGCATAGAAAAAGCCAGAGGATGTAAAAAAGCTGTGAGAGCAATAAAAAAGGCAGAAGGCATTATAATCGGACCGAGCAACCCGGTTTCGAGCGTTCTGCCGATAATTTCACTGGCGGATACGAGAGAGGCGATGCAGAAAAAAAAGGAGCGATGCGTTGCAGTATCTCCGATCGTTTCAGGAAAGCCTGTAAGCGGACCTGCCGATAAGTTCATGCGTGCAAAGGGATTGAGCGTTTCATCGCAGGGCGTTGCAGAATTGTACAGCGAGTTAATAAGCTCCATTGTAATACATAATACTGATAAAATTCCGCAAGGAATTAAATGCCTTAAGACGAATATAATAATGCGGAGCCTGAAGGACAAAAAAAGATTAGCGAAATATGTGCTGAGAGTCTTGGAAAAATGAAGGACATTGCTGCATGCGCACAGCTTGCATGCGTTTTGGAGGCAAGCGCTCCCAAGCCCGGAAACGTAAATCGCTGCCACGATTTTAGAGACACAAAATACGAGCATTTCCTGGCGAGCGGGATAGCTATCGGCAGATTTGCGGAGAGCGCAGCTTCGAGAGGGTATGAAGCAGGAAAAGGAAAAATAAGTATAAGCGACATCGGCATTGGCAGGCTGATAAGAGACGCTGTACTCGAAACAAAGAGATGGCACGGTGGCAGGAACACGAATCTCGGAATAGCAATGCTTTTAATTCCTCTCTCCGCTGCGTGCGGAATTAGTCTCGCAAGATTTAAAAACGAAGACGTAAGGGATAGTCTGGACGCAGTAATAAAAAAAAGCACACACGAAGATTCTCTTTTCTTATACGAGGCAATTAGAGCGGCGAAGCCGGGAGGGCTTGGAAAAATTAGAAAATTAGACGTGAATGATAAAAGTTCGGACAAGGAGATTATCAGAGAAAAGTTAAATTTGTACGATATTTTCAAATTTTCAAAAGATTCGGTTGCTCTGGAGCTGATCACAAAAATGAGAATTTCATTCGAAATAGGATATCCGAATATAATAGAGGCTTATTCAAAAAAGAAGGACATAAACGCTGCGATACTGAGCGCCTTTTTGGAGATACTATCCCGAGTTCCGGACTCTCTAATTGCGAGGAAGAACGGCATAAAAGCTGCGCAGGAAATTTCGCAGGAAGCAAAAGCTATCCTGGAAACAGGAACTGACGCAGAGGGACTTGAAAAATTCGACAGAAAGCTGAGAGATAAAAATAACAGGTTAAACCCCGGGACTACTGCCGATTTGGTAGCTTCCTCGCTCATGATTGCGCTTTTGAATGGGTTGAGGATATGAAAATCTCGGACCTAGGATTTAAGAAAGGAAGAATTGCAGAGTGCATAGTAACGACTTACAATGAAGACGGCAGTCCAAACGCTGCGCCGATGGGAGTTCGTGCTCCAAGCGAAAAGGAATTGATAATGAAGATACATGCGGAGAGCGATACGTGCTCAAACCTGCTCAGGAGTAAAGGGTGCGTGATAAATGTAGTTTTCGACCCATATTTGTTTTTGAAAACCGCTCTGACCGGCAGGGCAAAGGGCGGTAAAGAGCCCGAAGTAGGAAAGAATGAAATTAAAAAAGCAAAGCGCGTTGACGCGCCTTTCCTGAGAGGTGCGCACGCATTTATTGAGGCAAAGCTAAAAGAGCATAAGGAGTACGTAAAGAAAGACGAGTACAAAAAAAGCAGGTTTTGCGCTGCGAGATGCGAAGTTTCGAGGGTGGTTGTGAATAAGCGCTACCCTGTGGCAGTGAACAGGGGACTATCTGCTGCCGTAGAGCTTGCGATAGCGCTTTCGAGAGAGAGAAAAGACTTGCAGCGCTATATGAAAGTCATGCGCAAGAGTCTAAATTCCGGGGAATATAAAAAAATAAAAAGATTACTGGTTTCGCTGGGAATATGAATATAGCATGGTGCATAACAGGGGCAGGTCATTATCTGGAGGAGAGCTTCGCAGTTCTAGAAAGGCTTGCAAAATCGCACAGAATTACGACTTTTCTTTCAGGGAGCGGAGAGGAGGTGGTGAAGGCTTACGGTCTCTGGGGCAGGCTGAAAAAAATTTCTCCGGGCAGCTATATGCAGGAGATTTTTACGCACTCCAAGCAGGGCTTCAGTTCTCCTTCTACCGGGAGATTTTTCTTGGGAAAGTATGGGGTGCTGATAATTTCTCCAGCGACCACAAATACCACAGCGAAGATAGCTCACGGAATATCAGATACCCTCGTCACGAATGCAGCCTCGCATGCGATGAAGTGCGGAGTGCCGGTGTACATCTGTCCGGTGGACAGGGCTGCAAAGAAAATCACCCTGCCGTACTACATCGACAAAGAAGTCTGCAGAAGGTGCAAAACCTGTGAACCTGCGAATGTCTGCGAAAGAGGCGCAATCATTAGCTTCAGGATAGATTTGCTGCGCTGCAATTCATGCGGCATTTGCGAGGCAGCGTGCAAATACCACGCAATAATCGGCGGAAAAAAAGTGAAGATAAAACCTAGGAAAATAGACGTTGAAAATCTGAAAAAACTGAAAAAAATGGACGTTATAATTTTAGAGCATCCCAGAGAAATTATTAAAGCGGCGAAGGAGCGCTGACGCCTTCGCCCGGCAGTTTGTACTCCCTCTGCGCCCTCGAGCCCTTCCTTTCAAGAGCGCCGCCGGCGTGGAACCTTGCAAGATATGTGGAGAGGGAGCTGAGCTTTATTTTCTCCCCAAATATTATCTCATATTCTTTCTGTACATCCTGGGACCTGACCCAATCTCCTGCGTGGTTGTTCTTCAGAAGCGCAAAAACTTTATCCTTCTGGGAAAGGCTGCTTACGTCGTAGCCGCTTAACCAGACTGGCTTTTCCTCCTCGGTATCATATCCTGCAGTCTCTGGCAGCGCCTCTCCAGCAACATATACTTCCTCGGTCGCGTGGTAAACATAAGCGAGGAAATCAGAGAGCCTGCTCTTTGCTTCTTCAAATCTTATCTTCGGAAACATCCTGTGAACTCTGCTCCCGCCGGTTCTGTCCCTGGCTTCTATGGATATATCTGCAAAAGTCTCGCTCAGATAAGCGTAATTTAAGTGATGCATTATTTTTTCTCTGGCATCTTCAAAGTCAGCCCCTTCGACGCTTAAATTCGATTTGCCAGATTTGTCCTGCACCTCGAGATTGATCGAAATCGGGTCTTCCATTTGTTCACCTTTCACATATTTGCTTCATTCACTTGTGAAACAAGTTTTTTACAATTTCACATATATAAATCTTTTGATGCGCTGTAATTGTGTATTTACTGTATTAACGCCTCATTCACTGGTTATTTCTAAAAACAGCCAAAAATAGCGTAAAAAACCGAAAGCTTTATATATGCTCCGGTTCACAACATTCACTCGTTCACAAAAAAAGGGGGTAAAAAATGGAATCGATATTCGAAAAAGCGAGAGACACCAACAAAACGTTGGGCAAGTACGATCCAACGTCCCAGAAGGGCTTTGGAGAGGCTAGAATAATAGTGGTCGGAGCAGGCGGTGCAGGGAACAACACAATAAACAGGTTAAGCCATCTCGGAGTGCAGGGGGCGCAGCTGATAGCACTGAACACAGATAAGCTGCATCTGTCAAATGTTTCGGCAGACAAGAAAGTGTTAATCGGCTATGAGCTGACGAAAGGTCTTGGTGCCGGAGGATACCCGGAAGTCGGGGAGCAGGCTGCAATAGAGGCCAAGCCCGCGTTAAAGGAGCTGCTGGATGGAGCTGATTTAATATTCCTGACAGCCGGCCTGGGCGGAGGAACTGGTACTGGTGCACTGCCAGTAATTGCAGAGGTCGCTCGAACTACTGCCGCAGTCGTGGTGGGCGCAGTAACGATGCCATTCAAGATAGAGAGGGCAAGAATTGGAAAGGCAAGAGATGCGCTTGCAAAGCTGAGGAAGAACTGCGACAGCGTAGTTGTTATAGACAACAACAAGCTTCTTAACCACGTGCCAGACCTGCCGATGGATGACGCCTTCAAGGTAGCTGACGACATACTCGCAAACATGGTCAAAGGAATAACAGAGACGATTTCATCTCCGAGCCTGATAAATCTTGATTTTGCGGACGTAAGGTCTGTAATGAGAGAGGGCTCAGGCAAAGGAATTGCAATGATAGGTCTCGGCGAGAGCGATACCAGAAACAGGGCAGAGGAAGCGGTCGTGCATGCTCTTGAGAATCCACTGCTCGAGGTAGACTACAGAGGCGCTATCGGGGCGATGGTTCACATAACCGGCGGACCGGATTTAACTCTCTCGGAAGCCAACAGAATCGGAGAGATTGCAACCTCCTACCTGCGCAACGATTCCAACGTTATATGGGGCGCAAGAATCGAGCCGGACTTCAGCGGCAGAGTGCGGGTAATGGTGATAATTACGGGCGTTCAGTCTCCAGACATTCTCGGACCTTCTTCAGTCGACATTCAGGTGCCAGGGAGAACCATATCCAGAAACTACATGAAGCTAAAGCAGCCGGTGAGGTTAGGTTCGCAGCAGAGCAAGCCAGCTGAAGGAGTGATGGCGAACTTGGGTATAGACTATATAGTATAGTCTTTTAGAAAGGGGGTTTGCGAAAATGAAAAAATTTGGAAATGCCGCAGATAAGGTAAATACAATACTGAGAGTTTTCAGA
>JACRDW010000026.1 GCA_016212785.1 Methanobacteriota archaeon
TAGAATTTCTTCCACTCGTTACTTTTACTGCGTTTTAATAAAACGTGATAAACATGACCGAAACTACTACAATCTCCGCGAGGGTTTACAAGTCGCAACTCAAGGAAATCGAGAGGCTGGCGAGAAAGCGAGGCGTGGACAAGTCCGACGCACTCAGGAAGCTCCTCGACGAGGGGCTGAGGCAGGAGCGGCTAGCGGAAGCGCTTCAGCTCGTCCGAGAGAATAAAACTACGGTCTGGAAGGCTGCGGAAATGGCAGGTGTTTCCTACAGAGCGATGCTCCGCGCCATGAAATCTGAAAACGTTCCTTTCCCGCTGAGCGTTGAAAGCCTGAAGGCAGAGCTTGGTGAGCTTATTGAAGGTGGCGAGTAACTCTAGTCCGCTCATCCATCTTGCGCAGGTCAATGCGCTTTTTCTTCTGAAGGAGCTTTACGGAGAAGTAGTAATAACAGAAGAAGTTCGCGCGGAAGCCGTGGAGCGGGGAAAGGAAGAAGGCTGCGCAGACGCTATATTAATCAAGGATGCGATTGAAACTGGGGCTATAAAAGTTGTAAGACATGGCACTGCGAGGGATTTTTCCAGATTCGGGTTGCATGAGGCAGAGGCAAATGTAATCTCTCTCGTCCTGAACGAGAAATTCGATTTGATTCTTCTGGACGAGGACGCGGCAAGGGAGCTTGCGAGGATGCTCGGGCTTAAAGTTCGAGGGAGCATCGGCGTGATAATCGAGGCGCTACGGAAGAAAAGAATCACCAGGAAAGAGGCGCTGAAATTTCTCAACGAACTCGCGAGCGTTATGTACCTGAGCGGCGAGGCGTACAGAGAGGCAAGGGAAGCAATTGAGAAAGCGTAGTTTGAAGGTGTCCCAAAAGTTTTGGTTACCTGTACATCTCGCTCAGCGTCGCAGGCTCAGTCGCAGCCTTTGCCTGCTCTCTCAGCCTCTTTATGAATTTCTCAATCTTTTCTGCTTCTTCGTAAAGCGGCTCGACGTCTATTTTAATCGTTGGCGTAAGCCTGCCTATGACCTCGATTATTTTTGCTGCCGCCCTTGCATCAGAAACTTCTGGCTTAACCGCAGCGACCAAGCTGTAAACGTCAAAGCCTATTCTCCTACCTTCGTTCAGCAGCACTCCTGAAATACCTGTTATCATCCCTCTGACCAGCCTCTTTATTCCCAGCTTTTTCATAACCTCTCGGGTGTTATCTGTGCTGCCTACGCCGTAGACTTCCAAGCTACTCCTCGTCTCTTCCTCAACTCCAATTACCTCTGGAGCTATGATTCTGGAGCACCCGTGCTCCCTTGCCCAGGAAAACATCAGCTCTGCAATTGGTCTTGCGAGGCTCGGAAAAGGAGTAAACTCTGAAAGGAAAACAACGATTTTACTTTCTTCGCCTGCATAAATGCGGGCAGGAAATTTCGGCTTGTTTGCGTAAATCATCGAAACCGGCGGAAAGGCTTCTGAGTCAATGGCACCAATCTGGTCGAGCTTCAGTGCTCCTATGAGGTAGTTCGCTGCTATCGTGCTAACCAGCCCGCCCGTCGGGAAGCCGTTTATTATCGCTGCGCCTTCGAGGCGCAGGTCTTTGAACTTGTGCACGAATATTTTTTCAGTCATCTCCTTGCCCTCTTTATCTCATCCCTTACGACCTCTATCGCTCTCAGCGCATCTCCCTCCTCGACGATGAAGGAAGTCTCGGTATAGCTTGACATCATCTCCACAACATTTATTTTTTCCAGGGCAAGTATGCTTGCGAGGTGGGCGATTACCCCGGGGGTTTTTATTATCTCCCTCGGGCTCATCACCACTATCGAAGCAAGCCCTCTCTTTATTTCTGCAAGTTTTCCCTTAAATATTTTCTCAAACAGCGAGAGCAGGGCTTCTTCTGCAACGATCGTGAGCGTCTGGATTCCCTGAATAAGCATATAGGTTTCTTCTCCGATTTCTCTCCGCAGCTCCTCCAGTTTTTTCGGGACTTCTGAGTCCAACATAACAGTTGCCACCCCTATATCATATCTCAGGTTTACCTCGCTTCCAGAGAGAATTTTTAGAATTTTGTTTCTCTCACTCTTAGTTTTCGCAATTGGAAATCTTCGAACAGCAGTAACAACGCTCTGGAGCTTTACCTCGCCGCACTCCCGCCGTACGTCTCTATATATCGCCCTCGCCAGTGCCC
Organism: Methanobacteriota archaeon; assembly: GCA_016212785.1. Classification (GTDB taxonomy): domain Archaea; phylum Hydrothermarchaeota; class Hydrothermarchaeia; order Hydrothermarchaeales; family JACRDW01; genus JACRDW01. The sequence goes on from JACRDW010000026.1 coordinate 2,175, forward strand.
TGTTGTTAATCACCCCAAGCGCCATGTACTCCTCTAAGTAAGGGTACCTTGCAAGGATTTTTCTCACAGCCTCTGATATGTTCATTTTAGTCACTTTTTATCTATTTGAGTCAAATGCGACACAAACCTTAAGTAGGTGAAACATATATAAATTTTGCGATGTACGCCGCTCTGGTTTTAGAAGATGGAACGATTGTAGAAGGCGAGGGATTCGGGGCTGAGAAAGAGGTTTTTGGAGAGGTAGTCTTTAACACAAGCATGTGCGGCTATCAGGAGGCACTGACAGACCCGAGCTACAACGGGCAGATTTTGATGCTCACCTATCCGCTCGTCGGCAACTACGGAATTAATAAGGAGAATTTCGAGAGCGACGGAATAAAAGCAGAGGGCTTCGTTGTAAGGGAGAACTGCTTAATACCGAGTCACCGCAGCTCAGGAAAAACCATCGACGAATTTCTGAAGGAGTACGGAATTCCGGGCATCGCAGGCGTTGATACGAGAGCTCTTACAATCAAAATCCGTAAATACGGAACAATGAAGGGCGCGCTCAAGACCTCCTCGAAGAAAATAGATACAGGAGAACTGCTCAAAAGAGCAAAAAAGCAGAAGGACATCTCAGAGATCGAACTCGTGAGGGAAGTCACCTGCAAGGAAATCGTGCACCACAAAGGCGAAGGAAAGAGAATCGCGCTAATAGACTGCGGACTCAAGCTGAGCATTTTGAGAAACTTGCTCAAAAGGAATTGCAACGTAACAGTAGTTCCTGCTTTTACAGAATACAAAAAAATTCTGGATTTAGAGCCGGATGGAATAGTTGTCTCAAACGGTCCCGGCGACCCGATGAGAGCTGAATACGTGATTGAGACTCTCAAAAAACTAATGGAAGAAAAACCAATCTTCGGCATCTGCTTGGGGCACCAGCTGCTTGCCCTCGCAAGCGGAGCAAAAACTTACAAGCTCAAGTTCGGGCATCGTGGAAGCAACCAGCCCGTGAAGGATTTAGCAACAGGCAGAGTTTACATAACATCGCAAAACCACGGCTTCGCAGTTGATACGAAGAGCCTTGCGCACACAGGCTTCGAGGTCTCACATCTCAATCTGAACGACAGAACGGTAGAGGGGATGCGCCACACAGAGCTCCCAATCCTCAGCGTGCAGTACCATCCCGAGGCGCACCCCGGACCGCATGACAGCGAGTACTTGTTCGAGGAGTTTTTGAGGGTGATGGAGGGATAAGAGATTCCAAAAAGAACAGACATAAAAAAAATCCTCGTGATAGGAAGCGGACCGATTATAATCGGTCAGGCTGCCGAGTTCGACTACTCAGGTTCGCAGGCGTGCAAGTCGCTCAGAGAGGAGGGCTATACAACCGTGCTGGTTAATTCAAATCCTGCAACGATTCAGACTGACAGGGAAATCGCGGACATAATTTACGTTGAGCCGCTTACTCCTGAAATTGTTGCGCAGATAATAAGAAAGGAAAGACCTGACGGGCTCATCGCTACGATGGGCGGGCAGACCGGGCTGAACTTAACTGCAAAATTAGAAGAAATGGGAGTCTTGGAGGAGTGCGGAGTGGAAGTTCTGGGCACAGGAGTTCGCTCCATCAAGCTCGCTGAGGACAGGCAATTATTCGCCAATCTAATGAAAGAAATAGGTGAGCCGATTCCGAAGAGCAGGGCTGTGAATTCGATAGAAGAGGCTTACGAGGCTGTAAAAGAGACGGGCGACCCTGCGATAATTAGACCGGCATACACGCTCGGCGGAACGGGGGGAGGAGTTGCGCACAATGAAGCTGAGCTGAGGAGTGTTGTCAAGAGAGGTCTGGAAGCGAGCATGGTTCATCAGGTGTTAATAGAACAGTCGCTGCTCGGCTGGTACGAATACGAGTATGAAGTCATGCGCGATAAAAACGACAGCTGCATAATAGTGTGCAACATGGAAAACATAGACCCCATGGGAATACACACCGGTGAAAGCATAGTCGTAGCTCCTGCACAGACGCTGAGCGACGAGGA
>JACRDW010000030.1 GCA_016212785.1 Methanobacteriota archaeon
CAATGCAAGAAATCCCATGCGGACTTCGTATAGGTTGTAAAGCGCCGGAAATAAAGTTGCTTGGAAAAAACTTATGAGCTGGATATAGAAGAGCAGTCCTATGACTACTGCTGTATATGGCAGCGCTGAAGTGAACTTGCCACCATACATCTTTCTGAGTATAACAAAATGCCCAAAAACAGCTATTCCGCCGTATAGGATTATATTCAGAAGGTGCAGAAATAAATTAAAATCCATGCTCAGAAGTAGGTATTAGTGCGATATAAATCTTTCTGGCATTATTTCTCCTTTATTTTCTTCATCACCCTCTCTGGGTTTATCCTATAAGCCTGAATGAGCTTTATCACGTCACTTATCTTCCTTATTCCCTGCTTTTGCATCCAGATTAAAAGCTCTTCTCTCCTTTTTAGTTCTTCCTTGTAGTCAGTGCCTCTAATCCTCAGGGCCTCTGTAAGCCCCATCTCGATTCTGCCAGGTATATTCGTGGATTTGCAGGTATCTTCAGCAGGGTCGTACCGATACAGCTTGTTCAGCTTCACTGTTCCACCTCCTGCATACCTAACTTCTGAAACGTCCGTAACCCTGCGCAGCAAGCCCCTATCCTTGGTTCGCATGCCCTCAATCAGCACTATCAAGTCGAGGGAGGTAAGCATGTTGACTGGCACTTCCATGGGCGGATTTTCCACCCTTGAGATAACTTCTGAAGAACTGTTTGCATGAATAGTTCCTGTAACTCCTTTGTGTCCTGTATTCATTGCGTTGAATAGAGTTCTCGCTTCTATGCCTCTAACCTCTCCCATTATTACTCTATCCGGGCGCATTCTTAAGGTATTTTTCAGCAAAATGTCAGAAGAAAGTTCCCCTTTTCCTTCAACGTTGGGCGGGCGTGTTTCTAGTCGTATCACATGCGGCAGTGGAAGGAAGAGCTCTGGAGTATCCTCAATAGTGATTATCCTCTCATTGCTTGGCACGAAGGAGCTGAGCACATTTAAAAGCGTTGTCTTGCCGCTGCTTGTGCCGCCTGCAATCAGTATATTCGGCGGGCTGTCGATACCCTCAATGCACATCCAGAGAAAGGCAGCCAACTCGGGAGACAGAGTTCTGTAATTCAGAAGGTCGATGATAGTGAGGGGGTCTTTTCTGAATTTCCTTACAGTTATCGTAGGTCCTTCTAGAGAAATTGGCGGAATGGTTGCATTCACCCTGCTTCCGTCTGGAAGTGTGGCGTCCAGAATCGGTGTTTGAAAATCCACGTGCCTTCCTGCTGACATAGCTACTCTATCGATTATCCACTTTATCTCCTCTGCTTTTTCAAAAGTTAAGTTTGTCTCGCAGGCTCCATGCTTCCTGTGAAAAACATACACAGGTGCATTCACGCCTATAACCATTATCTCCTCCAGGTTATCATCCTCAAGAAAGAACTGCAGCACTCCGAAGCCCGTAAGCGAGTAAAGTACATGTTTGGTAATCTTTTCAATGCTTTCTTTGCTTAGGGATTTTTTCTTGAGATGCTCGTAAACAATATCAACATAGGCTAGCTTGCGTTCCTCAGTAGAAAACGGTTCTACCGTTACCTTTCCCCTCATTACTTCAAGCAATTTTTCTACTTCTTTTTTTTCTTCAGGAGACAGCACAACTTTTTCCAGCCGATATAATGGGAACTCTCTACCGCTTCTGGAGATTATTTTTACATCGCCGTATTCTTCCAGTATTTTTTCCCCGCTTTCAAACAAACCCTCAAGTTTCATTTCTTTTTAACCCTCTCATACTGCGCTGGTCCGCTTTTTCATCAAAGGAAGCGGCTTCCCGGGAGTAGAGAGAGTAAGGCGATTCCCTCGTAATTATAGAGCAAGATTTGCTGTGCAGCTTCAGCTTTACTCTGCCTGTAACTCTCTCCTGGGTTTTGTCTATGAAGGCATCTAAATCCTCTCTCAAAGGCTCTGTCCACAAACCCTTGTAGACCAGCTCGCTCCACGCAGCATCCACGCTTTCCTTGAACTTCAGCTCGCTTCTCGTCAGCACAAGCTGTTCCAGCTGCTTGTGCGCAGCGAGCAGCGCAGCCGCAGCAGGACACTCATAATTTTCCCTTGCTTTAATTCCAAGAATCCTGTCCTCGATTATGTCTATTCTTCCAACTCCATGCTTTCCTGCGAGCTCATTCATTTTTACGATCAGCTCCACAGGATTCAATTTTTTTCCATTTATTGCTACCGGCACTCCTGACTTAAATTCAACTTCCACAATTTCTGGCTCGTGCGCTTTAATTTTCGTCCATTCGTACACTTCTTCTGGAGTTGGAGTGCTCGGATTCTCCAAAATTCCTCCTTCTATGTTTCTACCCCAGAGGTTCTCGTCTATGCTGAAGGGCTTGTTCAAATCAACGGGTATAGGTACGTTCTTTTTCCGAGCGTATGCAATGCTTTCTTTTCTTGTGAGGTTGAGCTCTCTTATCGGAGCGATAATCTTCATCTCAGGAGCTTTCGAACGATACACTGCTTCGAACCTGAACTGGTCGTTTCCCTTGCCGGTGCAGCCGTGGGCCAGAGCGTCTGCTTTCTCTTTCCTTGCCACGTCAACGACCTTCGAGGCTATCAAAGGTCTCGCTAACGCGGTGCTCAAAGGATACCCCTCGTAGGACGCATTAGCTTTTATCGCCCTGAAAATATAGTCTCTCGCAAATTCTTCTCTTGCATCAATGGTATAGTGCTTTGCCCCTAACTTTTTCGCTTTATCTCCGGCTTCCTTCAGCTCGTCCTTCGATATACCTACATCTACCGTAACCGTAACAACCTTGCAGCTGTACTTCTCCTGCAAGAGCTTTATGCAAACGCTTGTGTCCAGGCCGCCCGAATATGCAAGTACTGCCTTCATTTCAATCCACTCGTCGAAATTTCATTTCATTCATTTCTCCTCGTGTCTTGACCCTTATATCCTGAAATCTTCCAGCCTCAATTCGTGCACGTGCCCTTTGTAATACTCGTTTAGCGACCTTATTGCTATTTCGCCCTTTGAGATGCTCTCTATCGCCTTTACCGCAGCTTCTGCTCCGGTAATCGTGGTTATGTAAGGCACGCCTAAATCGACTGCGTACCTTCTTATATAGAACCCGTCTTCGTACGGTATTTTTCCAGCGGTGGGCGTATTTATTATCAAATCCACGCTGTGCTCCATCATCCTGTCAAGAATGTTTGGAGAGCCGTCACTTATTTTCTTTACCAGCGTTGCTGCAATGCCGTGCTTTTCCAGGGTTGCAAGGGTTCCGTCTGTTGCAAGAATCTTGAATCCAAGCTCATATAATCTTTTTGCTGCCGGGGCAATTTTTTCTGCATCTTCCCTTCTAATCGAGATGAATATTCTGCCTTTCGTTGGAAGCGCGTTGCCTGCTGCGAGCTCTGCCTTGAAGAAAGCTTTCCCAAAGTCAAAGTCTATTCCCATGACCTCGCCGGTGGAGCGCATCTCTGGTCCGAGAACAGGGTCCACGCCGGGCAGCTTTACAAACGGAAATACTGATTCTTTGACAGCAACGTGGCGAATCTTGCGCTCACCGACATAGCCGAGCTCTCTCAGGCTCCTGCCCAGCATTACCTTAGCGGCAATCTTAGCCAGAGGTACGCCTACCGCCTTGCTTACGAAGGGCACAGTCCTGCTCGCCCTCGGGTTTGCCTCCAGAACATATACTGTACTTCTCTTTACTGCATACTGAATATTCAGCAGACCTATTACATGAAGCTCTCTTGCAAGGTTTATCGTGTACTCTTTAATTTTTCTTACTATACCTCTGCTCAGAGTCTGAGGAGGAAGCACCATCGCAGAATCGCCGGAGTGAATCCCAGCATGTTCTATGTGCTCCATTATTCCGCCTATAAAAACGTCTTTTCCGTCGCTGACAGCATCCACGTCAACCTCAATCGCTTCCTGCAGGAATTTATCAACGAGCACAGGGTGCTCCTCAGAAACCTCAATCGCTTCCTGCATGTACTGCTCGAGGTGTGCCTCGTCGTAGACGATTTCCATCGCTCTTCCGCCCAGAACATAGGAAGGTCGAACTAAAACAGGATAGCCGATTCTGTTTGCGATTGCCTTTGCTTCCTTGAAAGAGAAACCTGTGCCGCATTCAGCCTGCGGTATGCGGAGCTTGTTCAAGACCTCGGCGAATCTTTTCCTGTCCTCCGCCCTGTCTATGTTGTCTGGAGAAGTTCCCAGGATTCTTATTCCTTCCTTTGCCAGAGCTCCCGCGAGGTTCAGCGGAGTCTGCCCGCCGAACTGCACGATTACGCCGTACGGCTTCTCCTTTTCAATAACGTTGAGAACGTCCTCCAACGTGAGGGGCTCGAAGTAAAGCTTGTCAGAGGTATCATAATCAGTCGACACCGTCTCTGGATTGTTGTTTATTATAATTGCCTCAATTCCCTCTTCCCTCAAAGCAATAACGCCGTGAACGCAGGAGTAGTCAAACTCTATCCCCTGTGCAATTCGAATAGGTCCTCCACCCAGGATTATCACTTTTTTGCGCTTCGATACTTTAACTTCATCGCTGCGCTCGTAAGTGGAATAGTAGTATGGCGTCTTTGCCTCGAACTCCGCTGCGCAGGTGTCGACCATTTTGTACGCAGGAGCTGCAATCTTCTTTCTTTTTTCTCTTACCTCTTTTTCAGCGCATTTCAGCAGGTACGCGAGCTGGCGGTCTGAGAATCCGAGCAGCTTTGCTTTTTTGATTGCTTCGTAATCAACCTTCGCGATGCTCAAGTCTCTGAGCTTTTTTTCCATCTCCAGAATGTTTTTGATTTTGTGCAGAAAGAAAGGAGAGATATCCGTAAGCCTGTTTATCTCCCCCACGCTCATCCCAGAATTCAGTGCATCGCACACGTAGAAGATTCTTTTATCAGTCGGCTTCGTCAAATTCTGCTTTATTACATCCAAATCGGTCTCGTATTTTCTGCCGTCTGCACATATGCCGAAGCGCTTTATATCTAGTGAGCGGATTGCCTTCTGAAGCGACTCCTCGAAAGTTCTGCCGATTGCCATCACCTCGCCTGTGCTCTTCATCTGGGTTCCAATCGTTTTATCTGCGTCTCTGAATTTGTCAAAGGGCCAGCGCGGTATTTTCGTAACGATATAATCAAGCGCAGGCTCGAAGCTTGCGGGCGTCTCCTTCGTAACGTCGTTTGGTATTTCGTCCAGCGTCATGCCGACAGCGATTTTTGCAGCGATTTTTGCAATCGGATAGCCGGTCGCTTTCGATGCGAGGGCAGAGCTCCTCGAAACTCTGGGATTTACCTCGATGACGTAGTATTCCCACTTTCTTGGATTTACTGCAAACTGTATGTTGCAGCCCCCCTCGATTTTCAGCGCCCTAATTATCCTCAGCGCTGCGCTCCTGAGGCGCTGGTGATCCTCGTCGCTCAGCGTCTGTGCAGGAGCTACGACGATGCTCTCGCCGGTGTGTATCCCCATCGGGTCTATGTTTTCCATGTTGCACACTATTATGCAGCTGTCGTTTTTATCGCGCATGACTTCATACTCGTATTCGTACCAGCCGAGCAGCGACTGTTCTATTAACACTTGATGAACCATGCTCGCTTCCAAGCCACGCTTAACCACGCTCCTCAGCTCAGCTTCATTGTGCGCAACTCCTCCCCCCGTTCCGCCGAGCGTGTATGCCGGTCTAATTATCGCAGGATAACCAGTTTCTTTTACAGCCTCGTAAGCCCCCTCTATCGAATTCACAGCCCAGCTCTTCGGAATCGGCTCCCCTATCTCCTTCATTAAATTAGCGAATAATTGCCTGTCCTCAGCGAGCTTGATGGAGCGAACGCCTGTGCCCAGAACTTCCACGCCGCACTCCTCCAAGACCCCCATTTCTTCCAGTTTTGCAGTTATATTTAATCCTGTTTGCCCGCCCATTGTAGCGATAAGCCCGTTTGGCTTTTCCTTCCTTATTATCTGCGCAACGATTTCTGGCGTCAGCGGCTCAACGTAAATTATGTCTGCAATCTCCCTGTCGGTCTGAATCGTTGCGGGATTGGAATTAACCAGCACAGTTGTATAGCCTTCCTCACGGAGCGATTTGCACTCCTGCGAACCCGAGTAGTCGAACTCAGCAGCTTGACCAATTATAATCGGTCCGCTTCCGATAACTATGATTTTTTTTATGTCGGTGCGCTTTGGCATTA
>JACRDW010000027.1 GCA_016212785.1 Methanobacteriota archaeon
ACCTTCTTTGCAAGCTCAGCAGAGCGTTCAAAATCTTCATTGCAGTAAGCCTTAACGCATTCTCTGAAAGAATCAGAGCATGCTTTAACCTGACCGAGATGCTTTATCAGAGGCTCGAACGGAGACTCTGCAAACAGACCCACTATACTCCTAACCATGCTCTCACCAGCAAGAATATTGCCACGCTGAATATTGCAGTCAGAGGTACTGTAACGAACCACGAGACGAGTATCCTGTATATCATCCCTATATTTAAAGCTTTTATGCCTCTGGCAAATCCCACTCCTATGACTGCGCCCACGATTGTGTGAGTCGTGGATATGGGCATTCCGACAGCAGAGGCTACAAGAATCACGCTCGCCGCTGAAAACTCTGCCGCAAAGCCGCGGGTAGGCGTTATCTCGGTAACTTTTTTTCCTATGGTTTCTATAACCTTGTACCCCCAAGTAACAGCTCCCAGAATTATTCCGAGTGCTCCAAGAGCAAGCAATCCGACGGGATTGACCGCTTCCGCTCCACTATAAGTCAGTATCATGTAAATAGGTCCGACCGCATTTGCAACGTCGTTGCTGCCGAAGGCGAAGCCGACGTACATCGCAGTTGCTACCTGGAGGTATCCAAATACCCTCTCAGTCTTTTTAACATTTTTCGCCCTCTTCAGCACGAACCTCTTTACAAGCAGCGTATAAATTAAAAAAGCCACAACTGCGCCTGCGATTGGAGACGTAAACCAGCTGGCAACAATTTTTTTCATAACGCTCCATTTTATGCCCTGCCAGCCAGCGGCAACAAGACCGAAGCCTAAAACAGCTCCAACGATTGAATGCGTCGTAGATACAGGCAGACCTCTCCATGTGGCGAGGGTGAGCCACATTCCTGCTCCGAGCAACGAGGATAATGCGCCTATCACAACGAGGTCTGAACTCGGGATTTTATCCAAGCTTACAATTCCCTTTCCAATCGTCTTTGTAACATAGCCGCCGAACAAAACAGCTCCAAGAAAGTCGAAGATGCATATCCTGACGAGCGCTCCCCTCATGCTTATAACCCCGCTGCCCACGGAAGTGCCTATTGAGTTTGCAGTATCGTTGGCACCTATATTCCAGGCCATATAAAGTCCGGCAGCGAGGATTATTAAGAAAAATATCTCCACACAATCACCTGAAAACAACAGAAGCTGTTATAATCAGCGAAATTATCGCAGATACAAAAACGATTTTCCTTTCAGACCAGTTCTGGGTTCTCTCGTGCACCAGCATTATCGAAGACAGCAGCGCAGCTATGCCTATGCTCATTACCCATATCAGCGCAATCGCTTCCTTTTCTATCATTTCACCACCAGCACAGGAATTTTTGAGAGATGAACGAGCTTTGAAGAAACGCTGCCCAGCAGAAATTTGTTAACGCCCCCTTTTCCGTAAGAGCCGACGACGATGAGGTCGTATCTGCCTCTCTCGGCCTCTTTCAATATTTCTTCTGCCGGATTCCCTTCCAGCAGCTTTGTCTCTGTTTTTACACCGAGTTTTTCCCCTATCTTCCTGCCTCTCTCCAGGTATCTGTTTCCAGCTCCCTTTCCATTGCCAAGCTGCTTCTTCAGGAATTTTACAAATTCTTCTTTTGCCAGAGGCAGCTCCGGCACAACGTATGTTATCGTAATCTTAGACTTGCTTTCTGAAGCAAGCTTTGACGCAAACTTTATTGCCCTCTCCGAGCAATTTGAACCGTCTGTTGCGGCGAGAATTTTCATTGCAGGCAAAAATTTAAATGTGGGAAGATTTATAGTTTTCCCAAATAATCTATATAGACTATATAGAAATAGAGGGTTTTATATGGAAACGAGAAAAATCTATTTAACGGGCGGCTCGACTTACGTTGTTTCGCTGCCAAAGAAGTGGGTTACCAACGCAGGTTTAAAGCGCGGCGACAGCGTATCAGTTACGATGCAGGAGGGCTCGATCGTGATAGAGCCGGGAGCGGTGGAGAAGGGGCATTCGGAGATGGAGATAAAGGTGTCGCAGGTTTCCTCTACGGAAGCCTTGGAAAGGCTGATAATATCCTACTACCTCGTAGGCTATGACACGATTAAAATCAGGCTCGACAGGGAGGAGCACCTCGACTACAAGGAGAGCATAAGAGAGATTCTGAAGTTTCTCATCGGCGTGGAAATCGTCGAGGACACGGGCGATTCTGTTACCATAGAAATACTGCTCGACCACGAGAGGATGCCCACCATACAGGTGCTGAAGAGGAGCTACATGATAAACAAATCCATGCTCGCCGACGTTAT
>JACRDW010000028.1 GCA_016212785.1 Methanobacteriota archaeon
GAGACGATAAAGAAAGAGAAAATTAGATGGATAGACATACAATTTTTAGATGTACCCGGCTACCTGCAGCACATAACCGTGCCCTCGCACACGATAGATGAGGCGAGCTTTACCGAGGGAATAGGCAAGTTAGACGGCTCCTCGATTAAAGGCTTCAAGGCAATCTTTGAGTCTGACATGCTTCTAATACCGGACCCAAGCACCTTTGCGGTAATACCTTGGACGCAGCATAAAACTGCAAGGATGCTCGCAGACCTGAGGGAAGCGTACGGTGGTCCAAGATTCTCGAGAGACCCCCGGTATATAGCACAGAGGGCAGAGGAAGAAGTCAAAAAAGCTGGATTTGATGTTTCTTACTGGGGTCCGGAGGCAGAGTACTTCGTATTTGATGCAGTTAAGCTGTTTCCAAGCTATCTATCCGCAAGGGATGGCTGGTCCGGCACCGGCTACGCAATCGAATCCAAGGAGGCGATATGGGCGCAGGGGGGCATAAACTTTCCAATAAGGTTTAAAGAAGGTTACTATCCTGCACCGCCTGAGGACACGCTTCAGGACTACAGAGGCGAGGTTTGCCAAATCCTCGAAGACTGCTTCGGAATAAAAACAGATGCACATCATCACGAGGTAGCTACTGCTGGACAAATAGAAATCGACATGACCTATGACTCTTTAACAAAAATGGCAGACAATCTAGTTTCCTACAAATTCGTTGCGAAGAACGTCGCTTATGCAAAAAACATGATAGCCACATTCATGCCCAAGCCAATTTTTGGAGACAACGCAAGCGGAATGCACGTGCACCAGAGCCTGTGGAAGAAAGGAAAGAATGCGTTCTACGACCCGAACGACGAGTACGCAGAGATAAGCCAAGTTTGCAGATATTACATAGGCGGCTTAATGAAGCACAGCAGGGCTCTGGCAGCTATCGTTGCGCCCACGACGAATTCCTACAAGCGGCTGGTGCCTGGATACGAGGCGCCTGTTTATATTGCATGGTCGAAAAGAAATCGCTCTGCCAATGTTAGAGTACCCGTTTATCATAAGGGAAGCGAGTACGCAATGAAGACTAAGCGCGTTGAGTTCAGACCTCCGGACACGAGCTGCAATCCGTACTATGCTTTTGCGGCCATGGTTGCAGCAGGCTTGGACGGCATAAGGAACAAAATCGAACCTGGCAACCCTGTGGATGAGAATATTTATCACCTAACTCCAAAGCAGAGGAGAGAGATGGGTGTAAAAGAACTTCCTGGCTCGCTAAAAGAGGCGATAGAAGAACTCAGCAGCGACAGAGATTTTCTGGAGCCGATATTTCCGAGCGATGCGATAGACACTTGGATTGAGATGAAGGCAGAAGAGTTCACGCAGAATTCAATAAGACCGACGCCGTATGAATTCTATCTGTATTTGGATATATAAAGGAGGAATGAAAATGGGAGTCTATAGAGTTACAAGTCCTGCGGCACAGGCGTATGTAGCAAGAGAAAGGGTACTCGGAAGCGGGATTACTGCTCTGGGATTAGCCTCTGAAAAGGCTGCCTCGCTGGACAAAAAAACTTTGGAGAAGTGCGGTGATATAGCAGCCAAGCTTCTTCCCCATGCCCCCGGCTACGCAGGCAGGTTGATGCAAGCTTCAGCAAGACTTTTCTGGGCGCTGGCCAAGGTGAAGGAAAAAGAAATCAAAGTTGTCCCGCTTGAAGAGCTTGAGAAGGAGATAGAAGAGCTTAAGAAGATACTCGGCTGATGATTCTTAAAAACTGCTCCTGGATTGTTACCCAGAACCAAAAGAGAGAAATTCTGCGGAATAAGGACGTCCTGATAGACGATGAAATAATTGAAATTGGACCTAATTTAAAGGGCGAAGAAGCTATTGACTGCTCAGGAAAAGCTCTGCTTCCTGGGCTGATAAATGCGCACACGCACCTTGCAATGACGCTGCTCAGGGGCTATGCGGACGACATGCTGCTCCAGGACTGGCTGCAGAACAAAATATGGCCTTTAGAAGCTAAATTGAATGAGGATTATGTTTATTGCGGCGCACTGCTCGGCGCAGTAGAACTCATCAAAAGCGGCGCAACTTGCTTTAACGACATGTACTTCTTTGGGAATGGTGTGAAAAGAGCAGCTGAAGAGGTAGGTATCAGGGCAATTTTTTCGCAGGGCGTCTTGGACTTCCCAACAGCAGAGTTTAAAAATTCAAAGGAAGCATTTAAAATATTCAAAAAACTGATAAAGCAAAAATCAGAGCTATTCCAACCTGCGATTGGAACGCATTCGCCGTACACCTGCTCAGAGGAAACGCTGCTGAAGGCTAAGGAAATAGCAGGAGAGCACAATGCTCTCCTTCACATCCATGCCTCAGAAACGAGGAAGGAAGTCTATGATTTCCTAAAGCAGAAAGGAAAAAGACCCATCGAATACCTAAACAGCATTAATTTTCTCGGGGAGGAAGTTTTAATAGCGCATGCTGGTTGGGCAACGAAGGGCGAAGTTGCAATTCTGGGAAAAACCAAAACAAGCGTAGCGCACTGCCCCACCTCGAATATGAAGCTGGCGGTAGGCGCGGTTGCACCTCTTCCTGAGATGTTTGAGAACAACGTTAACGTTGTTCTGGGCAGCGACAGCGCAGCCTCGAACAACAGCCTTGATTTGTTCAGGGAAATGAGACTTGCAAGCCTGCTGCAGAAAGCGCACAGATGGGATGCAACGCTTTTGCCTGCGCAAAAGGCTCTGGACATGGCAACCATCGATGCTGCTAGAGCGCTGCACATGCAAGATAAAATAGGCTCAATAGAGGTGGGCAAAAAGGCAGATTTGATTTTACTCGACTTCAAAAAGCCGCACTTAACACCTGCCCATAATATTGTTTCTAATCTGGTGTATTCTGCAAGCGGAAGCGACGTTGATACCGCGATAGTAAATGGAGAAATTCTAATGCAGAACAGAAGGATTACAACCCTGAACGAGAGGGAAGTTCTGGAGAAAGCTGAGAAGGCTGCCCGGGAGTTGGTCGGACCATGAAACTTGCAGCACTCGTATCTGGAGGAAAAGATTCGCTGTTTGCAGCCTATGTCATGCACTCCCAGGGCTTCGAAGTAAAATATCTTGTTACCATGCTCCCTGAAAGAGAAGACAGCTATATGTTTCACCACCCAAACGTGCATCTCACGCAGCACCAAGCCCAAAGCATAGGCATTCCGCTATTAACAAAAAGTACAAAAGGTGAAGAGGAGAAAGAGTTACAAGACCTAAAAGAGATTATCAGCTCTGCGAAAGATGAAATCGGGGGCGTTGTCAGCGGCGCTGTATTCTCGGAGTATCAGAAGCAGAGAATCGACGTTGTGTGCGAGGAGTTGAACTTAGTATCTTTCGCCCCGCTGTGGCACAAAAATCCGGAAATGCTTCTCAGAGAAATGCTCGAAGCTGGCTTTGAGATAGCAATCACCGCAGTTGCTGCTCACGGACTAAACGAAAGCTGGCTGGGCAGGAGAATCGATGAGAGGTGCATAGAAGAGTTGAAGGAATTGAATAAAAAATATAAGATTCATATAAGCGGCGAGGGCGGAGAATTTGAGACTCTGGTGTTAGACATGCCGATGTTCGGGAAAAAAATGGAAATACTAAAAGCCAGAAAAAAATTGGACGCAACCTCAGGAATTTATACGATTGAAGGTGTTAGGCTTGTTGACAAGTAAAATTGCAATGGCGCAGATAAATCCTACTGTGGGAGACCTCAACGGCAACGCTGAAAAGATAGTGGAGTATATAAGGAAAGCTAAAAAGAAAAATGCAGACTTGGTAGTCTTTCCAGAGCTGGCTGTAACTGGATACCCTCCAAAAGATTTGCTTTTAAAACCTTCTTTTATCAGAAAAAACAGGGAGAAAGTGGAGGAAATCGTAAAGGCAACAAAGGATATAGCTGCTGTAGTAGGCTTTGTTGACAGCAATGGAAATAAAATTTACAATACAGCTGTGCTCGCCCGCAACAAAGGAGTATTAGGCGTGCAGCACAAAACGCACCTGCCCAACTACGACGTTTTTGACGAGAAGAGATACTTCCAGCCTGCTGCTGAATGCAAGCTCTTTGAGCTCGGCAACTTAAAAATAGGGATAAACATCTGCGAGGACATCTGGGTTGAGGAAGGTCCTACAAGCGTGCAGGCAAAAAAAGGAGCGCAGCTAATAATAAACATCTCTGCTTCGCCATTCTATGCGGGCAAGATTAAAGTGAGAAAAGAATTGCTGGCTAGAAGGGCAAGGGAAAATAAAGTTGCTATCGTCTATGCCAACCTGGTGGGTGGCCAGGACGACCTGGTTTTTGATGGAGGAAGCTGCATCTTCAATGAAAAGGGAGAATTAACTGCGCAGTGCAGGCGCTTCGAAGAGGACTTAATAGTAAGCGATTTAAAAGTCATAACGATGCCTGAAGAAGACCCATTAGAAGAGATATACCGTGCATTAATCCTGGGCATTAGAGACTATGTCAGAAAAAATGGATTCACGAAAGTTGTCATCGGACTGAGCGGGGGAATAGACTCTGCGCTGACTGCTGCGCTGGCAGCGAAAGCGCTGGGCGCTGAAAATGTTGCAGGGGTATCGATGCCGAGCAGGATAACTTCTAGAGCGAGCATAGAAGATGCAAAAAAAGTTGCAGAAAATCTGGGCATAGAATTAAAGATCATTCTGATAGCAGATGCTGTAGATGCGTATGCGAAGATGCTGAGCAAAGAGTTCAAAGGCACCAAGCAGGACGTAACAGAAGAAAACATCCAAGCTAGAATCAGAGGGAATATTCTAATGGCGCTGTCAAATAAATTTGGATACCTCGTTTTGACAACTGGTAATAAATCTGAGCTGGCAGTCGGGTATGTTACCTTATACGGAGACATGGCAGGTGGTCTGGCAGCGATAAGCGATGTGCCCAAGACGATGGTATACGGGCTGGTAAATTATATTAACGCTGTGGAAAAAAAAGAGCTCATACCAAAAAGCATAATTATAAAAGAGCCCTCTGCCGAGCTCAGAAAAGGACAGAAAGACCGCAATGACCTGCCGCCTTATGATATCCTCGACCCACTACTGCATGCATACATAGAAGAAGATAAAAGCAAGGAAGAGATAATCGCCCTTGGCTATGATGCAAAAACTGTAACAGAGGTAATCTGGAAGATAGATCATAACGAGTACAAGAGGCAGCAAGCAGCGCTTGGAATAAAAATTACTCCAAGAGCCTTCGGCTTCGGAAGGAGAATGCCAATAACAAATAAATACGAGGGTTAGAAATGCTCAAAGGAGTTCTTGAAATTCTGCAGCCCTATGAGGCTGGCAAAACGATTGAAGAAATTTCTGAGAGATATAACATAAATAATATAGTAAAGCTGGGCTCCAATGAAAATCCATATTCTCCTCCAAAGAGCGTGGTTGAAGAAATCGCTAAAGCATCTAATTTTGTTAACAGATATCCTGACCCCTCTTACACAAAATTGAAAAAAAAGCTCTCCGAGTACACTGGCTTGTCGGTAGAGAATATCAGCCTTGGCAGCGGCGCAGGCGAAATTCTTGACAGCGTGTGCAAGATAGCTTTGAATCCTCTCGATAAAGTTGTGATACCAGTTCCAACCTACACGATGTATGCATTCCTCTCAATGCTTCGAGACGCAAGCTTGCAATTTGTGGAAACGCTGGACTTCGAGGTTAGAGCAGGAGAAGTCATAGACTCTGCAAAAGATGCCAAGCTAATTTTCCTGTGCTCTCCAAACAACCCCACCGGAAGGGTTATCGAAAGAAAGGAGCTCATAAAAATAATCGAAGGTACTGACGCTCTCGTAGCAGTTGACGAGGCGTACTATGAATTCTGTGGTGAAACCATAGCAGATAAAGTTAAGGAGTATGAGAATTTGATAGTCGTCCGCTCCATGTCCAAATTCTTCGGGTTAGCTGGTTTGAGGGTAGGATATGCCCTTTCAAACAAAAAAATCATTGAAGCATTAGAAAAGGCTAGACTGCCGTTCAACATAAGCAGCATAGCTGAGAGCGCAGCGATAGCGGCGCTGGAGGAGATGTCCTGGTTCGAGAAAATAAAAGAGGAAATACTAGAGGAAAGAAAATTTGTTATGCACGAAATAAACAAACTCGGCCTAAATGCTCTGCCGTCGGAAGCAAATTTCTTGCTGGTTAGGCTTCCGTCAATTGATATGCAAAAGTTTATAGAAGGGCTGTACAGGGAAGGAGTCATTGTAAGAAATGTGACAGGAGTTCAGGGTTTGAAGGGCAATTACCTGAGAATAACTATGGGAAAGAAGGAAGAAAACAGAAAGTTAATTTCTGCTCTAAGAAAGTTAATGACGTTATAAATAATAGTGAAACATATGTGCGGCTTAGGCGGAATACTCAACAGGAGAGGCAAGCGCATTTCTGGAAAAGAGATAATCGCGGTAGCAAATGCGATGGAGCCGCGCTACGACGGCAGGGGAGGCGGCTTCGCAGCCTACGGAATATATCCGAAGTATAAAGATTACTTTGCGCTGCATGTTTTTCTTGACGACGAAGAAGCAAGGAAAAAAACAGAAGAATATCTAAAGGAAAGAGTTGAGATAAAGAAGGATGAAGAGGTTCCCACGAGAAATATTAAAGAAATTCCAAGGCAGCACATTACTTGGCGCTACTTTGTCGATGCCCCTGAGAAGTTCAAGGAGGAAGATTATATCGTTGAGACAGTAATGCACATAAACGACTGCATAGAAGGAGCGTACGTTGCTTCCAGTGGAAAAAACATGGGCGTGTTTAAAGCGACTGGTATGCCGTGCAACGTTGCAAGGCTTTTCAAGGTAGAAGATTACAAGGCTTACTGCTGGGTATCGCACGGCCGCTTCCCGACGAATACTCCGGGCTGGTGGGGCGGAGCGCATCCCTTCAACATTCTCGACTGGAGCGTTGTTCACAACGGAGAGATAAGCTCCTACGGCACTAACCGACGCTACTTAGAAACGCACGGCTACAAGTGCAGGCTGCTTACGGATACAGAAGTAGTTGCCTATCTTTTTGACCTTCTTGTGAGAAAGCAGGGTTTGTCTGTTGAAACAACTGCAATTGCGCTGACGCCGCCTTTCTGGAAGCACATAGACAGAATGCCTGAAGAAAAGAGAAAGATTTACGCTGCGCTTAGAATGACCTATGCTCCTGCGATGCTCAATGGACCTTTCGGAATAATTGTCGCAAACAGGAATATGATGATAGGCTTGAACGACAGGATTAAACTTCGCCCCTTAATCGCGGCAGAAAATGGAGATTTCACGTACATCGCAAGTGAGGAAGCTGCGATAAGAGAAGTTTGCCCTAAGCCCGAAAAGATTTGGGCTCCGAAAGCCGGCTCACCCGTCATTGCAAGGCTCAACGAGGTATAGCGGGTCAAGACACGACGACAACGGGTCTCGGCACGAGAAGGCATTCGAGAAGACAGACGTAGGGACAATCCCTACGTCAAGTTGTTTGAAAAGCTTGCCTACGAAGTGCTGAGAAAAGGAGTGGATTGAAAATGAGGTTTCCTCCAGAATTTAAGGTTGTAAGAGACCAAGAAAAGTGCACGAAGTGCAAGCGCTGCACCATCGAATGCACTTTTGAAGTGCATGGATATGATAAGAAAAAAAAGAGAATGGTAGCGAATGACGAGAACTGCGTAGCGTGTCAGCGCTGCGTTTTTACCTGTCCGACTAAGGCGCTTGTAATCGAGAGGAGACCTCCAACGTTCAGCGACCATCCGACATGGACAGAGTGGATAAGGAGGGATATAATGACGCAGGCAAAGACAGGAAGCGTCATACTTGCGAGCATGGGAAACGAGAAGCCGTATCAGTCTCTCTTCGACAGCATCGTAATAGATGCCTGCCAGGTGACGAATCCTGCGATAGACCCGCTCAGAGAACCCATGGAGCTGCGCACCTATCTTGGAAGGAAGCCTGAGAAGATTGAAATCGAAAACGATGCGCTGAAAACTGAAATTGCTCCAAACCTGAAGCTCGAGACTCCTATAATGATTGCGCACATGAGCTACGGCGCAATCAGCCTCGAAGTACACAAAGCTTTAGCGACGGCTGCAAAAGAGCAGGGCACGATGATGGGCTCCGGAGAAGGAGGACTGCACAAGGAGCTCTACCCGTTTGCAGACCATATAATCGTTCAAGTTGCGAGCGGCCGCTTCGGCGTCCATGAAGAGTACCTCAAGATAGCGGCCGGGATGGAAATTAAAATCGGTCAGGGTGCAAAACCCGGCATTGGGGGGCACCTGCCCGGACCGAAAATAACAGAGCCTATTTCCGAGACAAGAATGATTCCTGTGGGCACGGACGCTCTTTCTCCTGCGCCTCATCACGACATATACTCTATAGAAGACCTCTCAAGGTTAATTTATGCTCTCAAAGAGGCTACGAGATACAAAAAGCCTGTCTTCGTAAAAATTGCGGCGGTGAACAACTCTGCTCCGATAGCAACCGGAATAATACGTGCGGGCGCAGATGCTGTCGTGCTTGACGGCTTCAGGGCTGGCACAGGAGCTGCGCCGCAGGTTATAAGAGACAATCTCGGAATACCGATTGAGGCTGCGATAGCAGCAGTGGACCAGAGATTGAGAGAGGAGGGTATTAGGCACTGGGGTAGCATAATAGCGAGCGGCAGTATAAGGACGAGCGCAGATGTCGCAAAGGCTATTGCTCTCGGCGCGGACGCAGTTTACATCGGCACCGCAGCACTAATCGCCCTGGGATGCACGGTCTGCAAGAAATGTTATACTGGAAAATGCACCTGGGGAATCGCAACTCAGGTTCCAAAGCTGAGAAAGAGGCTTGACCCGGAAAAAGGAGCGAAAGCTGTCTCGAATCTAATACAAGCTTGGAACCACGAGCTAAAAGAAATCCTAGGTGCGCTTGGAATAAACTCTGTGGAAAGCCTCCGCGGCAACAGGGAGAGGCTGAGAGGAGTCGGGCTGTCCCAGCCTGACCTGGATGTTCTAGGAATCCTGCCGGCAGGGAAGTAGCATGATTATGGATGCAAAGGGCTTGCACTACAAGGCATTGAACAAGCTGATAGAAGACGCCATAAATAACAGTGCAAAAAAAATTAAAATAACAAACGTAAACGGGCAGCGCTACATCGGCGGCGGAATTAAGGGAAACGTTGAAATAGAAATCCACGGCACTCCGGGAGATGATTTAGGTTCCTTCATGGACGGTCCTACCATTACTGTTTACAACGATGCGCAGGACGGCATTGGAAACACGATGAACTCCGGGAAAATAATCGTGCACGGCGATGCCAGAGACATCGTTGGGCACTCAATGCGAGGCGGCAAAATCTTCGTTAACGGCGACGTCGGCTATCGCGTTGGAATCCACATGAAGGAGTACAAGGAAAATTTTCCGGTAATAATTGCCGCAGGCAGCGCTGGAGATTTTCTGGGCGAATACATGGCAGGCGGAAGGATAGTTGTCCTCGGAATGAAAGACAGCGATTCGGAAATCGTCGGAGACTGGATTGCGACCGGAATACACGGAGGCATGATTTATATCCGGGGCAAGGTCGAGGAGCACAAGCTCGGCGTGGCTGCAAAGATAGCTGAATTCTCGCAAGAAGACAGAAAATACCTCAGAAACCTGCTGAAAGAATTCTGCAAAACTTTTGGATATAATGTCAAAAAAATTCTGGACGCAGAATTCACGAAAATAACCCCGATGACGCACAGACCATACGGGAAAATGTATACTGAATAAAAAAACTTCGCTTTATCTCCCAATTATTGGAGTAAAACGAATAAAAATCTCGCTTAATAGTCGTTAGCAGAAATTCGGGGCTCGCCTCTACGGACGAAAGATTATTAAAAATGGCTTAATCAATAGTTTATTATGAAAAGGCTAAGTTTATATGACGGTGGATTGAGAGACTTCCTGCGGTTTAGATTTCAGCCATCAATGGATTTACTTATTGTCCTTATCTCTTTTCTTATCTTAGTCGCTGGCCTCTACGCAATCCGTAACTCTTTTCCAATAGCTGATGTATGGGTTCCCGTTTCAATGTTTATTCTTGGCATACTAATTCCAATAGCATATAATGGCCTCGTGAAAAAGCGACCACTCTCAGAGACTGGGATAGGCACGAAATATTGGCTGAGAAGCCTGATATTAGGCACTATTCTGTGTGCGATTATTCTTCTAATTGCTCCTTCACCCAAAGCCACTTTTATAACCATTGTTACATCACTTCTTTTCACGGAACTTTTACCCTTATTAGCTTTGGAAATTACAGCAGGTCTTTTCTATGCGATATTCTTCCACGGTTGGGTTCAGATGAGATTTGAGCGCGCTTTTGGGGCCATACCAGCTATTCTTATTGCGGCAGCATTCTTTGCCCTTCACCATGTTGCATATGGTGAGCCCATTTCTCTTTTGTATATGGGTCATTTTATGGGTGGTCTTGTTCATGCTACCATTTTTCGCATAACTCGAAATATACTCATGGTATGGCCCTTTTTTGTTTCCACAACTGGTCTAATCTACGATCTTGGGTGGGGTCTTAGATTACCATTCGAAGCAACTTATGGGTACATCGGCGTTCTGGCATTGATGTGGTTATTCATCGCGGTCGTTTACTGGAAACAGAAGAAGAGAGGAACTTAAAATAGCTCTTAGTGCTTACTTAACCTTTTCCGGCTCGCCCCCGAACTCTTCGGACAACCTTGTTGTCCTCACCTCGACTTCGTCTCGGTCTGCTAACAGCGATTAAGAGGAAAATCCTTGCAGGATTTTGCCCAAATTTTCACTTCGTGAAAACTTCTCTTAATCGCATACGTTAAGTCCAATCGGTTTCGGGGCGCAACAATACGAAAACTTTAATAGTGGAGATATATGATTATAAATATGGTATTCCGATTCTTCAAATATGCATTTTTGCTGTTAACTATTTTACTCCTTCATATAGGGATAGTTGATGCTCAATTAGCAGATTCTCCTTGGCCCATGTTGCATGGTAATTTAAGACATACTGGCTTGAGTCCTTATAATACTAGTCATGTGGATGGAACAGTAAAATGGACATTTGAAACAGGAGCAGGGATAGAATCTTCTCCAACCATAGCTCTAGATGGAACAATCTATATTGGCTCGCATGACAATAAACTCTATGCCCTTAATCCTGACGGTACTTTGAAATGGAAATTTAATGCTGGTGAGCCGGTTTATATCAAGGAATGGGATGTTTGGAAAGGGATTCCATCAGCTCCATCAATAGATAAAGACGGCACGATTTATTTTGTCGCCCCGCCAATTTATATGTTTGCCTTAAATCCGGATGGCAGTGAAAAATGGCGTTATCCTGTTTACACCCAAGCTCATATTGGGGCATCACCGGTGATTGCCCCTGATGGCACTATTTATGTTAGCTCAGAAAGTTACCCGCATGCACATGGGAAAGATGATCCCAATATGGAATTCGGGGCCAGGGTATATGCTTTAAATCCGAATGGCACTCTCAAGTGGCGCTATGATACTAACGGTTCTTGTCTTGCTAATCTTATAGCCATTGCCAATGATGGCACTATCTATGTTACTGGTAGTGATTTGGATCAAGAACCGCCATTCACTTTCAATGCAGTTTTTGCTTTTAATTCCGACGGTTCCATCAAATGGAAATTCAAATCAGACAGAATTGAAGGGCCGCCAACTATTGCAGAAGATGGTACAATTTATGTAGGCGCTAAAAACGGTACGTTCCACGCTCTTAATCCTGATGGCAGTGAAAAATGGATTTTTAAGGCTAGCAAAGGAATAAGTGCGATTGCAGCCCTTGACAAAGACGGAACAATTTACTTTGGCTCATGGGATGGCAATTTTTATGCATTGAATCCAGAAGGTAAGGAATTATGGCGTTTTGATACTAAGATTGGCAGGGATCCAAAAATCTTTGAATCTCCATACATGGAAACAATCACCAGTTCAGCAGTAATTTCTGCTGACGGAACAATTTACTTTGGTGATATTATTAACACCTTTTACGCTCTTGACTTAAATGGCAAAGAGAAATGGCGCTACACAACCAAGGGGGGGGAGGATTTGTCTCTTCGCCGGCGATTGGGCCTGACGGAACAGTTTATGTCGGTTCCTGGGATAAAAAATTGTATGCTTTCGGCGGACCACCCGCAAAGAAAGATTTAGAGAATAGAAGTGAAGTGGTGCCATTAACAAAAGAAGAAACAGAAACTCGCCCGGCAACCACTCCACATCCTCAACCTACATTGCCAATTGAAGATATGACAATTATT
The DNA here is from genome assembly GCA_016212785.1 of Methanobacteriota archaeon. GTDB lineage: Archaea > Hydrothermarchaeota > Hydrothermarchaeia > Hydrothermarchaeales > JACRDW01 > JACRDW01. Next base: position 12,302 of record JACRDW010000028.1, read on the forward strand.
TATTTACTGGGGGCTGTGGCAATCGTGGTCGTAGTTGGCATAGTCATTGTACTTAAAAAATTTCAAAAAATCTAATCATGATTCTCTAATTGCTGTTTGTGAAAAGTAGCGCCCCTCGGCTGACTTCTTCGAAACCCTCGGTTTCTCGGTCTTCGCTAACGCTCAAAGGACTTAATAGCGCTTATACGATTCAGCCTTCGCTCTGCCGCTCGGCTCCACCCAAATTTTTGCTAACGGAAAAACTGCGTATAAGTGCGTATGTTAAATGAAATTCGGGGGTTCGCCTCTGCGGAAAGAAGATTTTATAAAGAAATAATATCTAACTAGATATGATGATCAGAAAGAACGTGCTTATTGGAATAATTGTCTTTTTAGTCTTGGGATTTATTATTTCTTTTGTTAAAAATGCAGAAGCCGTAGAAGCTACAAAAGCCGAGATTTTTTATGATGATTTTGAGTCTGGCGTTGATAATTGGCATTTGCAACAAGGATGGTCAGTAATCTCGGAGGATGGAAATCAAGTTTTACAGGGTACTCAGCACACATTTGCAGCCGTTTATTTAGATGGCGTAGCGAATAAACTCGAATTAAAACTCAAATTATTACAGGGTTCGATTCACCTCAATATAAGAAGCAAAGCAACGCCCGTGGGACTTAACCGTTACTTTATAGGCCTCAATAAGGATAGCAGCTATATCAACAAACAACTTGGTAATAATTTCCAGCATCTTAAAAATGGAGAAGGCATCTCTCTAAATGAATGGCATAACATAAAAATTGAAATTATCAACAATAGACTAAATGTATTTTCTGATAATAATTTAGTTATCTCGGTCCAAGATGAAAATTTCCTTCAAGAAGGCGGTATAAGCTTCGAAACGCATGAAAACTCTGCTGCTTATATTGATGACGTAAAGGTTGAGACATCTGTGCCAGAAACAAGAGAACTTAAGGCACAAGATGTATTTCCTGATGGCAAGCACAAAGGTGATTTAACTTTAGAGGGAAGAGATTTCTTGGCTCTTGAGAATGGAAAATTTGAACAATTTGGCAATATTTACCTGAAAGGTAAGTCCAAACTTATAATTCGAGATTCGACTTTCAAGATTACTCGCTATCAGAGACTTCTTAATCATTGGAAGATTCGTTTAGAAGATAGTGCTTCTCTTGAAATTGAAAATTCGAAGTTATTGCCTGGCGGAAGTAAAGAAGGACCAACGCTCTTTGTTATTGAAGCAGCCAATCGAGCAAAAGTTAATATGACTAATTCGCCAACAAAGATTCATTTGTTCACAATGACTGGTAATGCTGAGGCAGTAATTGAAAATTCTGAAATTATCGGAGATATAGGAGGACTGGTAGGGGTATTTAATGACGCAGACGTAAAGATTATTAATTCAAAGGTTGGAGCAGTTAATTTGCATATTCCAAATGGTGCAATTTTTGAAGCAAGCGGCCTTGGAACAGGATTTTTTGAAAAATGGAATTTGTATGAAAATGCTAAGGTTTCAGGCGTCAGTTACGATATAACTTTGATAAATACTGAGCTTGTAAAAGATACTATTGGTCCTGGCCCTTATGAACGGGGTTGGCCTGTTTTTATTGATTCTGGTGCTCATGTCAAAATTAAAGACAGTGAACTACGAAAGGTTGTGATTACGCTTCGTGATGAAAAGGCCGAGTTTGCCAACTTTTCCTTAGAAACTCCAATGAACTTTAATTATCGAAATATTAGTCTTGAAAATGTGAAAGTGATGGGGCAGTGGGGTATATTTTTACATGGTTCCTCTGATGTTATTGTAAGAGACTCAGACGCTTTTTGGACTTTTATCTTTGATGACTCGAAATTGACTCTGATAAATACTCATATGAATGAATTTGATCCCAGGAATTTTCGTGGTGAGATGATATTTGAAAATTCTCGCTGGGATACGGCTGCTGAAATTCTAGAAAATAATAATTTTACTATGAGTGGCAGCCTCGAAATAGGTAACATCGGCGGTTTTTCCTGGGAAGATTCAAAAATTACAAGAATTTACGAGGTAATCGGAAAGCCAAATACAGAACTCATTTTGAGAAAAGAAGAAGAAACTATTTGGCAAGGGAAAAGTGACGCAAATGGCAAAGCTTCTTTTAGCATAAAATTTGAAGATTCAACTTTTAATGATGATTTCGAATTAGAAGATAGTCTAGGCAGAAAGATCGAAGTAACTTTTTTTTCCGCTACACCATTAAATCTTGGAGAAAATATAATTTCTAAATTTATTTCAAAAATGAAGAGACTGCCTCCTCCGCCTCCTCAAATGAAATTTATTATTTTAATCGGCATCTTTGGGGTTGCGGCAATAATATTCCTCTTCTGGAAGAAACGTTTTAATTTCGGCTACGCCGAAACTTCGCATACCCGCAAGACGTTATGTTCTATTTATCTTCATTCTCCTTAATCAGCCTCTCAACCGCTATTACCTTATCCCCTTCATTCAACTGCATGATTTTAACGCCCACTGCTGACCTTCCTGTCTGACGCACGCTTTCTACCGGAATCCTTATGACCATGCCCTCCTTGCTCGTTACGATTAGCTCATCCTCATCTGAGACTTCTAATACAGCAACCACCTTGCCAGTTTTCTCGTTCGTTTTTAGAGTAATTACTCCCTTGGCACTCCGCCCTGTCTTTCTGTACTGAGAAACGGGAGTACGCTTGCCAAACCCATTTTCTGAAATTGTGAGAAGAGTCGAATTTTCCTGAACAAGCGCCATGCTTACTACTTCATCATCGCCCGAAAGCCTAATCGCTCTCACCCCCCTCGCCGACCTTCCCATGCTTCTAATCAAAGTTTCATGTATTCGAACTGCCTTGCCATTTCTGGTGGCAATAACCATTTCTCTGCTGCCGTCGGACAATGCAGCGCCCATCAGCTCATCTTTTTCATCAAGGTTTATCGCTCTAATGCCGCTGATTCTGATGTTGCTGAATGCAGAGAGCACTGTTTTCTTGGCAATACCGCGTTTAGTTACGAATACCAGGAAATGCCTGTCGTCGAATTCTTTGACAGGAATCATCGCATTTATTTTTTCTTCCGGCTCCAGTCTTGGCAGTAGATTAATAATCGCCTTGCCCTTTGAATATCTGCTGCCTACCGGAATTTCATAAGCCTTCAGC
>JACRDW010000031.1 GCA_016212785.1 Methanobacteriota archaeon
ACTCCGTTAATCACTATCTCTGGTATAGATGCCACTCCTTCCGGTACCTTTGAATCCTCAATTTTTCCTCTGAGCGTCGGGCAGTAGGGATGATTTGTAGTTGGACCTATTTCAGGATAGCGGGTCTCGACTTTTGAGCCTGCTGAGCATATATCGAACGAGGTTATTGCTCCATCGATTTCGCTTATCGCATCCACCGCTCTGTCCCCTGCTTCCAGCGCAGCTTCTGTGCTTTCGCAGAAAAACCAGACGTTGCCTCCCATTACTCCTTTCGCATAGCCGATGTAGCGCTCTATTATAAACTCCCCCATCATTAGAGGGATGTTTATTACCTCCCTGCCAAATCGCTCCTCAACCTCTTCATAGCCGTCGCCGCAGTGCCCGACCTTGTTCATTATATCTATTTTCTGAGCAGAATCAAGGGCATTAAAAACGCTTGTCGTCGGCACGACAAGCACGCCCTGCCTGACCCGCCACCCCAATTCCTGCTCCAAATTTTCTGCTGCTTTTTTTCCGTAGTTTACCCATATTTGTACTATCGCACCTCTGCGCCCGTCCGGAGTTTCCTTTTCTCCGAGCCACCTCTCGATACCTCCCTCGGATTTATTGAAAACCGTCGAGGGCAGCGCGGTTGCGCCGAGCGCGGCCTTGGACAGTCTCTTATCGTCTCTGGCAGTAATCAGAATTCTCGAAAACAAGCCGTCGAAAGCCTCGCAGTAAGTGTCCTCGATTTCGATTCCGTCGAGCTTCATAGGTTCTAATACGATGCTAAAATTTAAAAAGCTTTGCTGTACTTCTCGTCTATCTCCCGCTGCCTGTCTGAAATCCACATCCACTGCTGCACAAAGTTCATTTCGTCCCAGTTTTTTGGTTTAACGAGCTTTTCATCGTTCATGGCTTTCAATCATTTGCCTGCTCATATATAGGTTACCGTGTTAAAATTTTGTTTACAAAATATATAAGAAGAAGGCAACGAATTTAACTGCATGGAAGAGATGACCACCCTTTCTATAGCTGGAATATATTTACTGCTGATATTAAGTTTATTCTTCAGTTTCGTTATTGGGGTAAGGATTCGTCAACTTAACAAAAAGATAAGTACTTTCGAAAAAAACTATGGCGAATATCTCGAAACCATAAAAACGAAAGTCGAAAAGCTTGAGGATTCGTTTCAAACGGGGTAAGGAAATGGATATAATATTTGCTATCTCTCTTGTCGGAATTTACTCTTTACTGATATTTGTCTTCCTTTTCTATTTCATTATGACTGTGAGGCTGCATTTCATAGGCAGGAGGATTGGTGAATTAGACAAAGTATTGAGGAACAAGCTGGAGCGGATTAATTCAAAACTTGGAATTGTTCAAGAACTCAAAGAAGAGCTGCAGCGCTCTAACCAGCTCAAGGATTTGTTCATCGATATAATGCGCCACGATTTGCTGAGCTGGGTGTACGTCGTTAAGGGCACTTCTGAAGTCATGGCCGGAAAAGAGTCTGGCATGCAGGAAGAAATTCAGATGATACGGAGAAATGTTGTGAAGCTCGAAAAAACGATTGAGAGCGCAAGCAAGTTTGCAAAGTTAGAGAATCTCAGAGAGATAGAATTCAAAGAGATGGACCTCGCAGCAGTAATCGAAGGATGTGTAGAAGATTTGAAGAGTCTTGCAGCTGAAAAGAAAATTAAAATCGAGTGCGAATTTGACGGAAAATATCTTGCCCGGGTCAATCCTTTCATCGAGGACGTATTTTCGAATCTTATCTCAAATGCAATAAAGTACAGCCCTGAGAACGGTAGAATACTTGTCAGCATCGAAAACGATGCTGACAAATGGAAGGTCTCGGTAAAAGATAACGGTGAGGGAATACCTGACGAGAGCAAAGAAGCAATCTTCGAAAGATTCAAGAGAGTCAACAAAGGCAATGTAAGAGGCATGGGACTTGGACTTGCGATTGTAAAGCGAGTGGTCGAGCTGCACAAAGGCAAAGTATGGGTCGAGGACAATCCAGAAGGCGGAAGCATATTTTACGTTACAATCCCCAATAGCCCTAATGAAGAAAATATAAAATAGTGGGTACTATCAGTACCGCCATGCAGTCGGACTTCCTTGTCCCGAATTGATGCGCCATAAGCCCGATACTTGTTGCGGTAACTGCGACTAAAAGACCCTCTGCGCCGGTAAGCGCAAAAATCAAAACCGCCAGAAAAAGCAGGGTCGCTCTAGAAAACTTCCCATAGTCTATCTCTTGGATTTTTCTGACAAAAATTCTGGCCAGCGCAAGCGTGGCGAATGTTGCAAAAAAAGCGGTCAGAAGTACGATGGAAATCATCAAAAGACAATCTAGCGGTGTAAACTCGCGCATAATGTGCTCAACTGCTATGGAAGCTCCGCTTCGAGGATTTCCAATCAGATACAGGGCGAATAAAGCATAGATGGCATCTGAAGTATTAACTCCTCCAAGCGCCACGAGGAATGATTTTTCATTCCTGTTTTTGAATGCGTTTTGGATAATAAATGCGCTTTGCGACGAGCCTATGCTTGGAAGGAGACCTGTAAGCATTCCTCCAAGAGAGCCTATTAAGATTCCGCCCGGGTAATGCCCTTCAGACTGCTGTATCTCCTGCTTTGGGATCTTTGGCTGCATTGCCATGGAAGTGAGCAAAGTGCTCATGCCAAATAACCCGGTCAGCGTGGGGAAAAGCGCGTACTTGAGCGGGAGAATGTTGCTGTTTAGAACTATCACGCCCAAGATGCCGGAGTAGGCAATTACAAGCAGTGCAGGAATTCTCTTTCTTTCTGAATATACTGTGTAAATCAGGGCGCAGGTGAGCAGGTAGGGGAGGACTTCTCTGGTTGAAGAATATAAACTTGGAAGAATTTTAATCCATACGGGCAGCGTTGCAACGCTCACGACGGTTGCGCCCACGCCTCCAATTACAGTTAACTGAATTGCTTCGTAGGCACGCCCCTGCAGAAGCAGTCTGTGTCCCGGCAAGACCGAAAGAACGCTGTCCTCGTTGGGTGCGCCGATTAAAATCGATGGTATGAAGTCCACAAAAGTGTGCATGACGCTCATCGAAATTATAAGAGCCGCCACATCGTATGCAGAAAAATGCTCAAGCAGAATTGGCAGGGAGGAGATTATTAATATAACGACTGTATTGACGTGTATGCCGGGAGTCAGACCTGTAAAAATGCCGAGAAGCATTCCAATCAGGGCGAAGGCGAGGATTTCCAGCATGTTACGTCGCTTCCTCCTCTCGGGATTATTTCCAAGCTGCCCCGATACTCCTCAACCCTGCCCGCAGCTCTAACGCTGCTCCCCACCTCGATGCAGCTTGGGTCCAGCTGCTCAGCAGTGCCGCTGAACAGGGCGACCGAAATTTTCCCTGTACCGTCTGAGATTTTCAGGAATATGTGTCCGTCTTTGTGAACGCTCTTGGAGATTATTTGACCCTCCACGATTACCTTGCTCCCGACTGCATCGTAGTCTATCTCAGATATTTTAGCCAGCGAGGGCTGGGAGTGCGCAGCCACGAAATAAAGCATGACCAAGCCGAGTGTAGAGACCAGAAACGAGATTTTCAACAGCTGCGCATCTCTCATTTAATCACCTCACAACCGTCAAAACCGTTGACGATTTACGTCGTGCTACATTCACTTCGTGAAGTAGCACATAATTCTTTTCAGTTATATTTCTTTTTGGGGTGATAGACCTTTTTCTTTCGTAAAGAAAA
>JACRDW010000032.1 GCA_016212785.1 Methanobacteriota archaeon
ACCCTTTTGCACGGCAAAAGCGTTGACGGAAAAATCGGTGTCGAGCGACTGAGCTCTAGCGAAGCGACGAGCGAAGGAGGGTGACAAATGCGGGGGAAGGGATTCAAGAACCAGCCTTTTCTTTGAAAAAGAAAACCCTGGGGAAAAGAAACAGTCGACGCTACTTTTCTTTGGGGTGATAGACCTTTCTTTTTGTAAAAGAAAGGGTTATGCGGGGGAAGGGATTCGAACCCTCGAAAGCACTGAGCTAACGGATCTTCAGTCCGTCCCCTTTGGCCGCTTGGGTACCCCCGCAGCCTCCAGCGTAAGCTGGGCGACTAGCCTTTCGTCTTGCTCACGCAAGAAAGGCTGGCTATCATTTCGTGGTATTTCCGCTTCGCTCCAATACCACTTAAATCTTTTGACTCTATTTTCTTGGGGTGAACGTTAGCCTTTCTTTTACAAAAGAAAGGGTACGCCGGGATGGGATTCAAGAACCAACCCTTTTGCACAGCAAAAGCGTTGACGTAAAATGGGTCTCGGCATGAGCAGCCATTCATGGCAGCTATTGAGAAATGCTTGGCTGCGATATGCTGAGAAACGCCGGGGATGGGATTTGAACCCATGCGCTCCTTTCGGAACACAAGCTCTCCAGGCTTGCGCCATACCGAGCTAGGCTACCCCGGCACTCGTTTTGTAGAAACGAAGGCATGAATGTCACTCGTGCTCTCATTCCTTCGGAATGAATGCACCGTCAAAACCGTCTTCCGCAAGGAAGATGGCATTTGCGTTAGCAAGAGCGCTAGACTTGCGCACTAGCTTCGCTATTCTCGCCAGCTTCCTCTCGGAATTGACGATTTACGTCGTGCTATACTCACTTAAAAAAAGTATCGTTAGCAATTACGCTTTCAATTCGATTTCTATATTCACGCCGTCTGGAACTCTTACCCGCATAACCTGGCGCATCGTTCGCTCGTCTGCCTCTATATCGATCAAGCGCTTGTGGATGCGCATCTCCCACCTTTCCCAGGTAGCAGTTCCATCGCCAGAAGGGGACTTTCGAACAGGTACCCTCAACCGCTGTGTTGGTAAGGGTATGGGACCTGACATGTCCACGCCCGTCTTTTGAGCAATCTCTTTCACCTGAGCACAAACGTCTTCCAATTTTTTGTGGTCAGTGCCGCTGAGCTTAATCCTCGCCTTCTGCATTCTTACACCTGAAAAAATTTTGAACTTCGTTCAAAATTTTCGACTTACTACTTCGCCGGGGCTATATCAACGACTATTCCTGCGGCTATGGTAGTGCCCATATCTCGTATGGCAAATCTCCCCATCTGCGGGATTTCCTTGACTTTTTCTATAACCATTGGCCTCGTCGGCTCTATTCTAATAACGCCTGCATCGCCAGTTTTCAGGAACTTTGGACTCTTCTCCAAAATGTTGCCTGTCTTGGGGTCGAGCTTGCTAATCAGTTCTGTAATTCTGCATGCTACCTGCGCAGTATGCATGTGGAATACTGGAGTATAGCCCACGGTTATTGCGCTTGGATGCTGGAGAATTACAATTTGGGCCGTGAATTCTTTTGCAACTGTTGGCGGCTTCGTAGTATGCCCGCAAACGTCGCCTCTCTTTATATCTGTTTTGCCCACGCCTCTCACATTGAATCCTACGTTATCCCCAGGTTCCGCCTGAGGTATGGACTCGTGGTGCATTTCTATCGTTTTGACTTCTCCGCTCACGCCCGCAGGTTCGAATACGACGGTATCGCCAACCTTCATTACTCCTGTCTCGACTCTGCCTACCGGCACAGTTCCTATTCCTGTTATAGAATAAACGTCCTGCACAGGCAGCCTCAGCGGAAGTTTTATCGGCTTCTCTGGGACTTTGAGAGAGTCAATCGCACCTATCAAAGTCGGACCGTCAAACCACTTCAGGTTATCGCCCTTCTTAATTACGTTGTCTCCTTTTAACCCAGCTATCGGCAGATAGAGCATCTGCTCAGGCTTGTAACCTACTATTTGAAACAGCTTCTGGAGCAGCGCTTTCGTTTCCTCGTACTTCTTCTGGTCGTACTTTACAGTGTCCATTTTATTTATTGCGACGATTATCTGCCCTACGCCGAGAGTCCTGGAAAGGAAGACGTGCTCCTTTGTCTGGGGCATCAAGCCGCCTTTCTCGTCCCGCTGCGCTACATCTACTACGAGCACTGCCGCGTCTGCTTGCGATGCGCCGGTTATCATGTTCTTCACGAAGTCTCTGTGCCCCGGGGCATCGATAACTGTGAAGTAATATTTGTCGGTCTCCATCTTGCTGTGGGCTATGTCTATGGTTAGGCCTCTCTGCCTCTCTTCTTTCAGCCTGTCCATGACCCATGCAAACTCGAAAGTTGCCTTCCCTATTTTTGCTGCTTCTTCCTTGTACTGCTTTATGATATGTTCTCCCACGTCCCCTTTTTCAAACAAGAGTCTGCCAACTGTGGTAGACTTTCCATGGTCTACGTGTCCTATGAACACCAAATTCAAGTGCGGTTTTTGCACCATATTCTTGCCTCCTATGTTAAGCCTTTTCTTTTTCTTATACTTTTAATAACTTCCTCTTGAAGCTCTGCCGGGAGCTTTTCAAACCCAGATATTTCAGTCGACCACAGAGCTCTGCCCTCGGTAGCGCTTCGTATGTCGCCGGCAAATCCGAACATCTCTGCAACAGGGCACTTTGCATCGATTATCATCATAGTATCTTCCTGACGCATGTCTATGATTTGACCTCTTCTGCTCTGGATTTCCCTGGTTGCAGCACCCATATAGTCTTGAGGAACATGAATAAATACTTTTTGTTTTGGCTCCAGGAGAAGTGCTCCTGCCTGCACCATTGCTTCTCTAATCGCATCTCTAACCGCAGGTATGACCTGGGCTGGGCCGCGGTGTATGGAATCCTCGTGAAGCTTTGCATCCACGAGCTTGACCTTTAAGCCGAGCACCTTTTCCTTTGCTAATGGACCTTCGTCAATAGCTTCGTGGAAACCTTCCTGTATGAGCTGCATGACTTCGTTTAGATATTGAATGCCTTTCGTAACATCTGTCAGCACATTGTTCTCGTAAACCTCGACTATGCCTTTGGCATCTTTCTTTTCAACTCCTCTCTCCTCAAAAGCCTTTGCAAGCTCCTTGCCTTTAAGTCTCGCTGCTTTAATCTCTCCTTTAACCAGTGCTTCGAATGCAGATTTCTCGAGAGGCTCGACAACGAAGTAAAATTTATTGTGCTTGTTTGGAGATTTTCCCTCTATTTCTGGAGAGGTTTTTTCAACTGCTTCCCTGTAAACCACAATCGGCTGGGAGATGTCTATATCTACGCCTCTCTCCTTAATCCTGTAGGTAATAATTTCCAAGTGCAGCTCCCCCATTCCAGATAACAAATGCTCTCCTGTTTCCTCGTCTATTTTAACCCTTATAGTCGGGTCTTCCCTTGCCAGTATATTTAGAACTTCAATAAGCTTTGGCAAATCCTTTGGGCTCTTTGCCTCCACCGCAACCGTGACGACGGGCTCTGAATAGTGGCGCATCTCTTCGAAAGGTTCGATTGGAGTGTCAGCTTCCGTGACCGTTTCACCAGCACGAATATCCTTGAGCCCGACAACCATTGCAATATTTCCAGCGACCACATGTTCGGTGGGCATTCTCTCAGGACCCATGTAAACTCCAACCTGCTGGGCTCTCGTCTTTGCCTTTGCATTCACCAAGTAAACTTCTTTGCCCTTGGCTAGAGTACCTGAGAAAATTCTTCCTGTGGCGACTTCTCCAGCCTGCGGGTCTATCTTTAAGTCTGTAACCATCATCGCAAGCTTGCCCTTTGAGTCGCAGCTTACCATGGCTTGACCGTCTGTGCTTATGTTGCCTGGCCAGATGTGAGGTACTCGATACTTCTGTGCTTCGAGCGGATTTGGCAGGTGCTGTATGACCATGTCCAGAATTATGTCAGAAAGCCTAACCTTCTTCGCAAGCTCCTTCTGCTTTCCCTGGACATTGTACTCTATTATATCCTTGAAAGTTATTCTGGTATCTTTCATTACCGGCACGTTTATAGCCCAGTGGCTGTAAGCAGAGCCGAAGGATACGCTTCCGTCCTCAACTCTGACCTGCCATTTCTCCTTGAACTCCGGCGGAGCCATTGCTTTAACTATTTTGTTAAAATGAGCAATTATCGCAGCGAAGCGCTTCTGCATTTCTTCCGGCGTTAAGCGGAGCTCGTTTATGAGCCTGTCTACTTTATTTATAAAAAGCACGGGTTTTGCCTTCTCCTTAAGAGCCTGCCTTATAACAGTCTCTGTCTGGGGCATCACTCCCTCTACCGCATCTATAACAACGATGGCACCGTCTACTGCTCTCATCGCCCTGGTTACATTTCCTCCAAAATCAACGTGACCCGGGGTATCAATCATGTTTATCAGGTATTCCTGTCCCCTGCGCTCGTGAACCATTGAAACGTTGGCAGCATCTATTGTAATGCCCCTAATCTGCTCCTGAATGTCGCTGTCGAGATACAGCTGCTGACCCGCCAGCTCTTCGCTTATCATTCCAGCGCCCGCAAGCAGGTTGTCGCTCAGCGTTGTTTTTCCATGGTCTATGTGAGCCACGATGCCCATGTTCCTGATTCTCTCAGGCTTATCCATGAGTTTTGAAATCTTCTCAACCATCTGCTCTCTTCTGCCCATGCTCTACCTCGCAGCCTTTGCAATTCTTTCGAGTTCTTCCTTCTTCGAAATCGGGTAGCACTTCATGTCGTAATTCGCAGCCGCGATTATTTCGTCGGCAAGCGACTGCGCTATTGATTTTTTCGTCCTGAAAGCTCCCTTTGCAGCCCCAGCTGTTATAAAGCGGAGCGCGACGTCTAATCTGCGCTGCGGCGAAATATCCACGCTTTGATGATATGCTATGCCCCCGTATTTTATTCTGGTTGTGTCTTCCCTGGGCGCAGAATTTACCAGCGCATCCACAAGTACTTGCATCGGATTTTTTTTCGTTTTCTTCTCGATTATTGCAAAAGCATCTTTAATACTGTTATAAGCCATGTGCTTCTTGCCCACGTTGCGCCCGCTCGTGCGCTTGTGCTTCTTGCCCTCGTGCCCGGTTACGCCTATTCTGTTGATGAGCCTCTCTACTATTGATACGTTGGACTTTCCAAAGGACTTCACATGCCTTCCTGCGCTGTGCGGCAGGAAAACCGGCTTTAGATTTATATACGCCTTTAAACCGGGGTCTTTGACTTCTATCTCAGCGGTATCCCAAAGCCCAAAAAGTTTAAACATTTCAATCCACTCCTTTTCTCAGCACTTCGCCCGAACTCGTTTCACTCGTTCGTTCTCGTGCCGCGACCCGGGTTGTCGTCGTGTCTTCACCTAACCGGCTTCTCCTTTCTTCCTTTGACCAGTTCTTTCAGTGCAACATTATTAACTGCGATGACCTTGAATCTTACTCCCGGTATGTCCCCCATGCTTCCGCCTTTTCTGCCGCCAATTCCGTCTATCAGTACTTCGTCGTGCTCGTCTATAAAATTTATGGCTCCATCGCCGGGGGCGAATGCAGTAACCTGGCGGCCGCTCTTTATCAGCTGAACTCTAACGCACTTTCTTATTGCAGAGTTTGGCTGTTTTGCCTCAATCCCAACTTTCTCGAGGACTATTCCTCTCGCCATCGGAGCTCCTTCCAGCGGGTTAGACTTCTCCTTCAGTTTCAAGACCCGCCGCTTATACTTTGGGCTGTTCCATCTAAACTGCTGCCTTCTGACGCGCAGCTTTCTTCCCGTGAACTCACCAGTAGGTTTATCTGCCATCTTCGCACCTCAAATTATTATAATGCTGCTTATGTTGTGGTGGCGCTCTGCAAGCATTTTTGCTTTTTGAATATTTCTTCTTCCAATCACTACTTTATCTCTATCGTCCAAATCAACGCGGGCAACATTATTTGAAATCGATACGTTGTTTACTCTGAGCGGATGGAAAATATTTTTTACGAACTCCACCGGGTCTTCGGAGTATTCGATTACTTCGATTTTTTTTCCAATCGCTTGTCTTACCCTTTGGATGTTTGCTCCTTTCTTTCCTATGGCTAGACCCATATCACCTTTTTTAACAACGAAAAGGATTTTGTTCTCTTCCTCGTCTGTAATGCAGTCCTTCGCTGTCGCGCCTGTAATTTTTTCAAATAGAGCTATGTATCCGATTTCCCCGGCAGAAAGCTTCAAATCGCTACCTCCTGCTTAACTCGAAAATACTTGAATCTCCCGCCTCCACGACGCCCAGCATCGAAACGACAAAAGGCTTGCCGCATACAGAGCCTAACTCCAGACTTGAGCCGGGATATTCGTAAACGTGCACGCCAGAAATTCTGGTGCAACGCACCAGCTCTTCTCTGAGAGCAGGGGGACAGTTTGAAGCCATGATTACAAGCTTGACATCACCGTTTCTCACTGCCTTAAGAGTTTCTCTTTCACCCAGTGTCACTTTTCCGGTATCAACCGCAGCCCTTATAGATTTTCCTACATCCATTTCAATCCCTTCGTCGCTATCGCTCCTCGGTCTTGACCTTCTTCATGACCAGCTCCACCATGCCAGTGCCCAGCTTAACCGGCCTGCCGACGATGACGTTCTCGACTATGCCGCCCAGCTCCTCGACTTCGCCTTTGATTCCTGCTTTTAGCAAGTGGTCTGCCGTGATTTCGAACGCAGCTCTCGCCAGTATAGACGCCTTTTCTCCGGATATCCCGTGCCTGCCTATTGCCTTTACTGTACCATCCACAGTCATCATCTCGGCTATCAGCATGAGGTGCCGCACATCCACCTTCAAGCCCTGCTCGTCAAGGGTATCCAGCATCTCGTTGATTATCGCATTCCTCGCAGCCTCTATACCAAGAACTTTTTCAATTTCAAGTATATCGTTTGTTTTAGTCTTGCTCGTGTTGACTCCTTTTATTTTAAAAACGTCCTTCAGGTTGGAGCCCTCTGTATATATCACGTACTCATCTCCTTCCTTCCGCATCACAACTCTCTGAATTCCCTTAATTCCTCTAAGATAAACTTCCCTCGCCTTGTTGGCTAACTTTCTCAGCTCTTTTAAGGATGGCGTTGACGAGATTAAAGATATTTTATTTTTCCCCCAGCCTTCCTCTACTTTGATTTTGCTTTGATTGAGCTTTTCTACGATCTCCGCGGTCGTTATCTCCCTCCTCGAGAGCTCGTACTCATCAAAAATCAGGGTTACACGGGAATCTATCAAGTCCATCTCAGTTTTGCTTATTAAATCGCCCACGACAACGGTTTCGATCTGCTTTGCAACTTTCTTTGCCTTTTCCTTATCTTTTGCATGCTCTTCTTCAAGGTATATCGTCATCGTGGGGGTTGAGGGCGTCTTCCTTGCATCCACGAGCTCGATAATTCTCGGCAAGCCGAGGGTAACGTTGAGTTCCGCCACTCCTGCGTAGTGAAACGTCCTCATCGTCATCTGCGTCGAGGGCTCGCCCATGCTCTGCGCGGCGACTATTCCCACAGCTTCTCCCGGCTCGACCAGCGAGTACTCGTATCTCCTTCTTACCTCGCTCAGAATTTTGTCAAGCTCTTCAGCGGTGACTTTTGTACTTGAGAGCTCCTTGACCAGGTCAGCGTATATGTTCTCCGGAAGGTCTTTAAATTCTTCCAGTCTCTTAAGAATTTCTTTTTCTTCCAAGCTAACTCCTCCTTCTATTCTCCGCGATGCTCTGAATTATTTTTCTAACATTTACAATGCTGCCCCAGTCTGTCCTCGAGGGGTCTGCTCCGTCCTCGCCGTGCTTGAATTCTATTATAATACCCCTAGTGTCTCTCACGGTGCCGTCGTACTCTACCTTCAAATCCAGCAGCGCGTTTATTAATCTGCGCTGCATGTAGCCGCTTTGCGAGGTTCTCACCGCAGTATCCACGAGGCCTTCTCTGCCGCCCATAGAATGGAAGAAATACTCCAGAGGATTAAGCCCCTTCTTATAGCTTGAGCTTACAAATCCTCTTGCTCTCGCACCCTTTTCGCCGGGTTTGAAATGCGGTAGAGTTCTCCCAACATAGCCGCGGACTATTCTCTCACCCCTGACTGCCTGCTGTCCAATGCAGGCCGCCATCTGCGTTAAGTTCAGCAAACTTCCCCTTGCACCGGTAACCGCCATTATGCGGGCGCTGTTCTCTCTTCCTCTAACCTCAGACTCCTGCTCTAGATATTCGTTGGCTATGCTGCCTGCTAAGTCTCTTGCCTCACTCAGGGTCTGCATAATTCGCATTTCAAGAGTTTCCTCAAGAGTTCTTCCCGGCAGCTGTTCTAAAATTTCGTCCTCGTAAGCCTTTATCAGTTTTTGAACATTTTCTTCCGCCTTGCCGAGTATCTCGGCTATTCTCTCCTTTGCCTCATTCGGCAGGTCTTCGTCATCTATGCCTGTAGAGAATCCTTTTCTGGTTATCACGTTTATAACAAGCTTTGTAACTCTGTCCAGGAATCTTCTCGCCTCATCTGTTCCATAGTCTTTCACTATTCTGTCCAGCAGTTCTCCTGCAAACGCTCCAAATGATTTTTCGTCCATTACACCAGAGACCAGCTGTCCGTTTCTTATGACTACATAGGCATCGCTCTGGCATCCTTCCTTTAAGCACGTGTCGTGCTTCTTGCATATTTTGGCTCTGTAAACCAGGTTCAAATCCTTTGGAAGGAGAAGGCTGAAGAGCTGCTTCCCTGCGTAATACTCCCTGCCGTTCTCCACGACAGGCTCTGGCAGCTCTTCATATATGCCGGAA
>JACRDW010000035.1 GCA_016212785.1 Methanobacteriota archaeon
AACCGGCTACAGACCCATGACCGAGGAAGAGAAAAAAATGCTTGAAAGCGTCGTTTACGAGATTTATGAGCAGTTTATCGACGAAGTAGCCGAGAACAGGAATCTTTCAAAAGAATACGTCAGCAGCATCGCCGAAGGCAGAGTATACACTGCCAGGAAAGCCAGGGAACTCAGGCTCGTTGACGAGGTAGGCAACAGAGAGTTTGCACTCAAAAAGGCAGCAGAGCTTGGAGGAATAGAAGGAGAGCCAAAAATTGTAACCTACAAGCGCAGGGCGTTCTTTGAGGATTTCATAACCACAGCTTTTACAAGAATCGGATACGGATTTGCAAAGGCGCTGCTTGAGAGAGAAACTTTTTACTCGTTTATTTCGTGAGGGTTATCTCCATAGCGGAGACGTTCATCATGGTGCCGTCTTCTCTTGCAAGCTCTTCGGTGCTTATGTTTATGCTCTTTACCTTCACCCCTGGCATAAAGCGATTTCTAACGATTTCTGCTGCGTCTACGGATCTGCTTATCGCTTGTCCCCTGGACTTTAACACCACTTCATTTGAGCGGCTTAGCTGCGTTGTTATAGCCAGCACATAGTTCATGACAGGTTTGCTGCCTACATACACGACGTTGTCTTCCTTGTTCTCTGCCATTTGCGCACCTCCACAAAAATTTTCTACGTTCGAATATAAATACTTTCGGACTTTACTGGGATATGATTGAATTTATGTTGCCCCCCTTTATGACCAGCAGTCTGTATTTTTTTTCTCCAGCGCATTCTTCCGCGTCGGTGATTACAATGTTGTTATACTCGTCGAAGCTCTTTAACGTGCCCTTATACTCCCTCCCGTTCCTGAGAGTTACGGTTACGACTCTATCTAGGGAAGAGTTCAGGATTTCGTTTAACTCAGGCATGCGTTATCCTATACCAGAAAGTATATCAAATTTACGGATGTTAAGCTTTCAGTTAAATCTGGAGGTTTATAGATGGCCAAGATTAAAATCGAGATAGAGAATGTAGTAGCTTCTACGTCATTAGGACAGAAATTTGATCTGGGTTTAATAACAGTTGCAATGGACAAGGTTGAATACGAGCCGGAGCAATTTCCGGGCCTGGTGTATCGCCTAGACGAACCAAAGGCGGCTGCGCTGATTTTCGGCTCAGGAAAAATTGTTTGTACCGGTGCAAAAAGCATAGAGGACGCCAAGCTCGCTATTCAAAGAATTGTGGGAAAAATAAAGGAGGCAGGCGTGGAAATAACCAAGAAGCCGGAAGTAGTCGTGCAGAACGTTGTTGCTACCGCAAAGCTGGATGCCGAGCTTAACTTGGATGCTATAGCGATAGGGCTGGACAACACGGAGTACGAGCCGGAGCAATTTCCGGGCCTGGTGTACAGAATGCAGGACCCGAAGGTAGTCCTGCTGCTTTTTGGCTCAGGAAAGATTGTCTGCACAGGGGCAAAAAGCGTGGAAGATGCCGAGAGAGCTGCCGAAAATATATCAAAGAAGCTCAAGTCTCTTGGCTTGTTATAGGGGATAAAAATGGAAAAACAGGAATACGAGGCTCTATTAGAAAAAGCTTACGGCGAGCTGCCCGAAATCTTGAAGGAGCACTCCCGTTTTGTCACTCCTGAAATCGCCAGCAGGATACAGGGAAAGACGACCGTGGTGCAGAATCTCGGCGAGGTAAGCAAGATTATAAACAGAAAGGCGGACATGCTCGCAAAGTACCTGATTCGAGAGTTCGGTACGAGCGGCTCGCACGATGCACAGCACCTTGTGATGAAAGGTCAGTTTAGGCAGCCGCAGGTGCATGAAAAATTCGAGGAATTTTTGAGGCAGTTTGTGCTCTGTCCGGAATGCGGGAGACCTGATACGAAAATTTTGCGCGAGGAGAGAATCAGTCTCCTGAAGTGCGAAGCCTGCGGCTCGAGGCATCCTCTAAGCGTTTTGAAAACTTCTGCGCCGAAAGAGACCAAGAAGCCTTCTGTGGGCGAGGAATTAACGGTTGAGATTACCCGCACCGGCAAAAAAGGAGACGGAATGGCGAGGATCGGGGAGTACATAATCTTCGTCAGCGGTGCGAGGGAAGGGCAGAAGGTAAAGGCAAGAATCACGAACGTTCAGGGGACTATGATATTTGCAGAGGCT